>JAFAWN010000407.1 GCA_019241735.1 Terriglobales bacterium | reverse complement strand
CGCCCCTCCCGTGGTAGGAACTTCACTTGCAGTTAGACTGGGTGTGCCTTTTGCAGGCAAGTCTCCCCGGAGGAATTGGAATGGAATGGCAACCCCTATGGCTCACGCTCCGCCTGGCGGCCCTGGTCTCAGCATTTCTGCTGGCACTGGGATTACCGATTGCTTATTGGATTGCCTATTCACGCTGGCGCTGGAAATTTTTAATCGAAGCCATTGTCGCGCTACCCATCGTTTTGCCTCCAACAGTGCTGGGATTTTATTTGCTGATCGCGCTGGGCTCACGTGGGTTTCTCGGGCGCTGGTGGCAATCGCTTACTGGCCACTCGCTGGCTTTCACGTTTGAAGGGCTGGTAATCGCATCGATTATTTACAGCTTGCCCTTCGCAGTGCAACCTTTCGCGGCCGCTTTTTCCACAGTTGACCCCGGCTTGATCGCAGCAGCATCAACTCTGGGAGCTTCCAAACTCTCAACTTTCTTCCGGGTTATTTTGCCGTTGTCCATGCCGGGAGTTATTGCCGGCGGCGCGTTGAGTTTTGCCCACACTCTGGGTGAATTTGGCGTGGTGCTCATGATTGGGGGGAATATTCCCGGGGTCACCCGGACAGTCTCTATAGATATATACGATCAGGTGCAGGCTGTTAATTATCACGCTGCAAATTTCATATCGCTGCTGCTGCTGGCAATTTCTTTTGTGATGCTTTCAGTGGTTTACGCCCTCCATCGCCGGGTGTGGGTGTTATGAGCCTGGATGCACCTCCGGCGGGCACCTGCAGTGTGCGAATCAGCAAGCAGTTTGCTGCGCACGACTTCGAACTCGTCGCCGACTTGATTGCGCCACCCGGCATTACGATTTTGTTTGGCGCGTCAGGGGCAGGGAAGACCACTCTGCTCGATTGTGTCGCCGGCTTGACCATTCCCGACAGTGGTCAGATCAAGGCAGGAGACTGCGTTTTCTTTGACAACCTGGCACGAATCAATCTTCCGGTGAGATATCGCAACGTCGGGTACGTATTGCAGCACCTCGCGCTATTTCCCCACCTCAGTGTGCGGGAAAATTTAGAATTCGGACTACGCACGTCTAAACAGAGCGAACGGCGCAGGAAAGTAGATGAAATTCTCGAATCCTTCCGAATCGGAAACCTGAGCCTGCGGAAACCATCCGAGATTTCTGGAGGCGAGCGGCAACGAGTAGCGCTGGGCCGGGCCCTGGTCATTAATCCCCGGATTTTGTTGCTGGATGAGCCGCTCGGAGGCCTTGATGCTCCGACAAAATCCAAGATCGTCGATGACCTGCTCGAGTGGAACCGCGAACATCAGATTCCTATCCTGTATGTCACGCACAGCCGTGATGAAGTCTTTGCCTTGGGAGAGCGCGTGGTGGTGTTGGAAAAGGGCAGAGTGGTTGCACAAGGTGCGCCCCACGAGGTCATGACCGTGCCGCGGCAGGAGACAGTCGCGCAGCTTTTCGGCTTCGAGAACATCTTCAATGCCACCGTCGTCGCGGCGCATGAAAATCTGGGGACACTGACGTGCCGTCTCGATGGAAGTACTGTGGAATTGGAGACACCGCTGGTGCGCGCTGAACCAGGCTCGCTTCTGCGGCTTGGGATTGCGGCAGGGGACATCTTGCTGGCTACCGTGAAGCCAGAGGGATTAAGCGCAAGAAACGTCCTGCCGGCAGTCGTCAAGGCGGTGGCGCAGCGGGATGCGATGGTGATGGTCGAGGTCGATTGCGGAACGCAAAACGAGCTTCGCATCAAAGTGCGACTCACACTTGGAGCACGGGATTCTCTGGCATTAGAAAACGGCCGCCAAGTCTGGGTTATTGTAAAAACGCACTCCTGTCATCTTATGGCGTAACCGAAGGCGGGACTAAGGCTGGAGGTAGCCCTGCGTTCTGAATCTGATCCATTTCGATGACGCCGACCCACTGGCGGTGACGCCACTCAGAATACGTCAAGCGACCTCCGAGAATTTTCGCCGCTGTGACGGGCTGAACGTCCTGGTGATAGCCGAAAAAACGCGCCTTCCACTGCCGCCAACGCGGCCAGCGATCACCAATCACAAAGGGTGCATCGTACTTTGTGGAAAACACCATGACGGTGTCGAACCTCTGCGGCAGGCCGCGTGCTAATAGCAGTTGATCGGGCGCAAAGTTTTCGATCGGAACCACATTCAACAGGCGTGTCACGTATCCGAGATCAGGTCGCGTCAACTCGTCGCTTGCCGGCCACGCCGTCAACAGGCGGGAAGCGGGATCATGCCCCTCCAGAAAGGCTGCGGCGTGCTGATGCAGCACAACATAGTCGTGATATGCCAGGTTATCTTCAAAGGAAAATCCGTAAGGCGGGTTAACAAACAATGCCAGTAAAAATCCCAGTATCACAAGCGCCACAATTTCGCGCCACCATCCGATACGGCGCCACAAAGTGGAAACACAAACGATTATCAGCAGCGGAACGACGCCAAGGAGGTAGCGAGCCAGCACCGCCCCGCCAACGACCGACAACGCAATGAGATACGTGGCAATTACGGTTAGGAAGGCGAGCTGTATGTCAACCACGATACGGGGTCGTGGTTCTCCCTGATCCCGTAACGGGGAATTCCGCAGGGCGAGCAGTGCCGCCCCGGTAAGCAGATACAAACCCATATAAATCGTCATCTGCCATATCCGCAGCAGCAACGCTAGAAAAATCCTCACCGGTTGCAAGGTCGCCTGAACGTTGTAACGGTAGAACTCAGGATTCCCAAACACGAATCCGCGGTGCAGGTAGTGGTACATATACCAAGCGAGCAGGGGAACGACGGGGGTAGCCAGGGCTAAGGTTACCCGGAACCGGGGCTGGGTTCGCACGCCGTTTGAGACCCGAAGAAGCGACCGCGTTAATTCCCACAACAAAAGTGCCAGCGGCGTCAAGACCGCAGTTTCCTTTGCGAGGACTGCCAGCGAAAACCACACGACCGTCGCCGGGAAACGCTTCTCAAAATATGCAAGCAATCCCCAGAATGTGAGGGCGGCGGCGGTCATATCGACTTGCGCAAGCGTGGTTTGCACAAACATCACCGGATAAAGCGCAGTGCAGGCCACAGCTGCTGTCGCTACCTGGGTATTGGCAACACGCTGCGCCAACCGGAAGACTCCAGTAAGAAAAAACGCCGCCACCAAAACCATAGCCAAGTGAGTTACGAGGGGACTGAATCCTGCGATTTTCCAGCACAGAGCGAGATAGGCGCTTACCAAAGGGGGATGCGCGTTAGACGGGCCTGAGACTGGGATCAAAGAGCCGGTAGCGAAGAGATCGCGCGCAGCAGGAATGTAGTATCCCGCTTCATCCCAGAAGTAGGGAAGGCGCAACAAAGGGAAATGCGTGAGAACCAGGGCAATTAGAATGACTGAAAAAACCAGTGCGGAACCGGAGGCAGATAGCCGCCTATGCGATGCCGGATAATCGCCGCGCACCTCACTCCCTAATGCATTGTCGGCGCCCAGCACGCGGCAAGTTTAATGCACCTGCCCCGGATTCGTCATTCGCGGATCGAGTTTAATCTCGCCAAATGCGCTTTCGTAGTTGGCGAGGTTCTGCTGTAAAACGGCAGTCAGCGCCTTGGCTTGCTGAGGACTGAAGTAAATCCCCTGGAAGTTCTGAACCTCCACCTGGCTTTCACTCTGCTGTTGTAATGTGCCGAACACCAAAAAGAAGTCCCAGACGTTAACTCGAACCTGGACGCTATTGGCGTAATGCTCGCGATACTCAGCGGTGTTCACTAACTTCACGTTTGGTTGTGTTGGATTATTCATAGGAACCTAGTGAAGAAGGTATAACAAGCAGCCCGCGGAATTGAGATTTTTTTGAGAGGCCCTGTGGAAGGGCCTCTCGTCGTTAATCAGCGACTCTGTGAATCGGCCGCTACGAAGCTTTGCGTTTGGAGTTCTTATCGGACTGGTTGCGCCCGGTATTGTAATCTTCCGATTCCTTCTGGTTTGAAGGGTTTCTTTTCGAAATATCCTGGGGGTTGTTTGACTGTTGGTTCTTGGATTTCTCCTGACCCTGTTGTGAGTGTTTATTCTTCTCAGTGTCCTGAGCCATGGGACGTCCTCCGTGTGAGCAGCTATTAGCGCTGAAATTGCGCCTGCTATACACCGCTTAGTTGCTCAAAAAGTATGCGGGGTGGCTTGCTGCTTCTTTGAGATTCAGACGGTAATTTACAAGACAATGTTTCAACGTGAGGAGCAGGATTAGAATAACGAGAAAGCGCCGGGATGGTGGAATTGGCAGACACGCAGGTCTTAGGAGCCTGTGCCTAATAAGCGTGCGGGTTCAAGTCCCGCTCCCGGCACCAAGAAAACCAACCTCGTCCGCCGCCGAACAAAAGGTCTAGCCGAACGAAGGGCTGGCCAACGAGGGACCCAAGAGTTATGGTGCCTGATTCAATTGCTGGTACAAAGCCAGGCCTGCAATCACCAGGATCAGAACTCCAGAAGCAGCTCCGAGCCAGCGGACAATGGGATTGATCTTATCCACACGGCGCACCAGTTCGATCTGCGCCTGCTCCATGTGTGATTCTGACTCGTCCAGGAACAACTGCTCATTTTTTTGCATGCTCAGCGTGCTCCGGTAAATCAGGAGGATCACCAGGGCAGCAGTTAGAACTCCCCATCCAATCAGCAGTCCGACGATCGGCGACATAACGCACCTCGTGAAGATCTCGAGTCAGCAAACTTACCTAGGCGAAGCGTTTTACCGGCGCTTCCCGGTGGAATTATAGTCCCGAATGCAAGTGGGTTGGCAAACTTCAAAGCGAAGGGATATTCGCATTTGTTATAATGAGGAAGTTGATCTTACGGAGGCGCGCTTAATGGCTACTACCAGCATCCCTGAAGTACAGACCCCCTCACCGGTCACGGATACCAAGCCAAAGGCATTGCCGGTGTCGTTGACCCCCCATGCGGTCGCCAAGGTGAAGGAAATCATGGCGCAGCAGAACCCCACCCCAACCGGCTTGCGGGTTGGCGTGGTGGGTGGCGGCTGTTCAGGATTTTCTTACTCGATGTCATTTGAGAACGGCGCCGGCGCCATGGACAAGACCTTCGAGGTAGACGGCCTGAAAGTTTACGTGGATGCGACTTCGGCAATGTATCTCAACGGTTGCCTGGTGGACTACGTGGAAACCCTGGAGGGCGCGGGATTCAAGTTCGAGAATCCCAACGTGAAAAGCACCTGCGGCTGTGGGTCATCCTTTAACGTCTAGCTTTTGGCGCCTTTTGGCGAAAGCCGTGGAAACTGAATTCTGAGTAAAAGCCCCATCGATGGGGCTTTTTTTTGGAGCGGGAATTACTGCTGAGGCGCTTGTTGGTCGGGAGGCGAGGGGGGCTGCCCGCCCAATGGGCCGTTCGGGTTGCCGAATCCCTGATTTCCAAATCCTTGATTGCCGACTCCCTGATTCCCCAGTCCCGGATTTCCTGAACCAAGATTTCCGAAGCCTGATCCTCCTGCACCTCCCTGTGCACTCGGGCCGCCCGTTGTACTGACAGGTCCGACCCCCTGCAGAGGCGGCTGGTTTGGGGTCATGAGCAGCCCGCTGGCGTTGCTCTGGGGGTCGTAAATAAATTGCCATTGATTGTAGTGGTTCTTCTTGTTGAATTCGCGAATGCTTGCCAGCTTACTGGTGCTCACCACACCGACAATCGGCCCGCCGCTGCCGAATACCTTCGAAGTTAATTTATCGGAAGAGTCGTCGTCCGTTTTTTGCGAACCCAGCCCAGCGGACTGCGTCACCGCCTGATTCGGATCCTGCGATCCAGCGGGAGAGACGCCTTGGCTGCTCGAGCTGGCATTCATGCCCTGATTCTGGGAAAACGAGGACTGCGAATTGAGCCCGGCGCCACCGGGGCCATTGGGGCCTCCCAGCCCATTCAGTGGGGTCGCCCCGTTAATTCCGGGTCCGAACGAACTTTGCACGTCCTGTTGGTGCAGCAGCTTGAAATCCTGCCCGGTAATCGGGTCTTTATAGCGCTTCCTCAGGAATCGAATGTTATTGGTATTTTCGAGCTGCTCCAGTCGCACCGGATAAGCGCCGGTTTTCTTGACAAAATTTTTGATGGCCCGAGAATATTGCACCCCGCGATGGATCAACTCTTCTTCCCGGTCGCGCCTGATCTGGAGGCTTACAGATGGAGCCACGGCAATGGCAGCAATGGCAAGCAGCGAAACAAACAGCAGCAAAGCCAGGAGAACGTATCCGCGCTCGGGGCGGGAATTATTTCGTGAGCGCATCGAAGCGGCGCTGCGAAAGGCGCCGGAACGGCGTTGATTGAGTTGCGCAAATACCATATCGAGTGGCACGCGTGACTTCATCACTGGGTCAGCGGGATGCTTTGCCGGTTGTTGTTAAGCACGTCTTCCATCTCGACGGCCGTCGGCGTGATGCGAATCACTTTGTAACGGCGGTCGATAATTTCGCCCTCTCCAGCTATAAAAACATCCTCGCCCTTCGACAGGAAAACTCTTCTGGGCTCGCCCGGCTTATTGGCAAAGCCAAAAAATTTAAACGGAATGGGGGGCGGTGGCGGCGGTCCGGAGGGAAGCTCCGGCACGATAGCCCGGTCGGTGTTAGGCGGTGCAATAGGCCGCGGCGGAGGCTCAGCCTGGGCCTGGAAAATGTTCCGGCCGGTGCCTTCATATTTTGTATCTTCGCTGGCGCGTAGCCAGTCGTAGCGCAGCGTGGGATCGAGCGAGCGCTGTGCCGGGGCCGTTGCCTTAGCGCCTGGCCGGACCCGTACCGGTCGCCGGATTGGAGCAGTAGTTAAGGGGGAGGGCGGCGGAGGGGCAGCGGCCGACGGTCCGCTGGAGGTAAACAGCCATCTCCCAATCAGCAGGATGGCGAGCAGCAGCAGAACCACTGCAGCAATCAGCTTGTTCCGGTCTTCACTTCCTACTTTCACTAGCTTTTAAACTCCGTCTCTGTGTGGCTATCCGGACGCCTTCAGGTAAGTCTCAAGTTTCATCTGCAGCTTTACCGAGCCTTCCTGCTCACCGCCGAGCGCAACGCTGTTAACGATGAAGAATAGGCGATCGCGCTCCATTGCATTGATAAAACGCACCAGTTGAAGATAGTTGCCGGAGAGGTCAGCATCAATTTGCACCCGGCGAAGGCCGACCGCCTCGGCATTGAGTTCCAGCCGCTCGCCGTTTTTGTCTTGCGGTTCTTTCTGGCTGTACTTGAGCGAGGATATCTTCACGCCATTCTCGCTTGCGAGTTTACCGAGGGCCGCAGAGATTGTAGAATCCTGCGAAGTTAGGCGGCTTTTGTAGAAATCGTCAATCTGCTGCTGTGCGAGCGGAATTTTCTTATCCAGCCCGCGCAAAGGCTCAACTTCGCGCGTCTTCTGCTGCAATTCCCTCCATTGCGAGCTCAGTTGTTCGCGGCGGGAACGCTCCGAGCCAATCAGTGGCGAAAACAGTATTGCAATTATGAGGGCATCGATTACTGCCAGGCTCACAATGATTATTTTGAGCTTCTTGCGGGTGTCGCGCAGGTCAGGCATCAGCGCGCCTCCTGCGTCGAAGTTGGCTCGAGCTCGGGAACATAAAGCGCGCTGATATCGAACATTACCCGGTCTCCGGTGGTAGTGGAGGGCGCCTCCATCTCCTGGTCGATGGCGGTCTCATGGAACCGCGGAGACTCCTCCATCTTGCGTACCAGCTCCTGCGCGCGCTCCCGGGTATCGCCGGCGACCACCAGCTTAATCGCCAGTTGATTGTTCGCCGCCATCTCCGGATGTATGGAAACCACGTGCAAGCGTGGCGGCATGACGCGTTCCAGGTCTTCAAACACCCGGGTCCAGGAAAACGCCTTGCGCTGAAAGAGGTCGTTGAGAAATTGCGAGCGGTCGCGCGTCGAGCTGTTTTGCGGCAGATTCAACAATACCTCAGCGCGGGCGCGTTCCTGGTCGCGGAGTTGAATCTGCTGCTGGCTCTGGCGAATGAGGTCGCGATCTTTGCGCGCGGTAAGCCATCCGGCGACCGCGAAGTAAGCCAGGACCAGAGTCAGGATTCCCAGGGCCGCCACCGCGCTACCCCAGCGCAGCCAAAAGCGGCCGGCATCCTCGTAGACGCGACTGGCAAGATTAATTTCTACTCGCATGTGCTTTGCCCGCCCGCAGGGGTCAGGAAATCAGGGCCCCCACCACCCCTGCCATCCTCCACTTGGGAACCGGGCCAACTCCAGTTCCCAGTTGCACTGAGCTGATCAATTCCTTGACCTCGGCCCCGGTTTGCGCGCGCAATGCCGGCGCCGCGCCGCCAGTTTCTGACAACCCGGCGACAAAAATCTGGTCGATATTCAAATGATACGTGTCTTGAAAGAAAACTACCGAAGGGTAAATTTCCTCTGCCAGTTGCTCACCGGTAATGGTGACGCCGCGCGTATTTTCAAGCGTGCGAAAAAGCAATAACTGCTGCCGATCGAGGATCGCTATGCTAGTGGTGCGGGCATCGACTTTCACGACCAACGTAGGACGTTCGGCATCTGCGGCTCCCAGAGCGGCGAGCATCGAGGGCATCACGATACCCGGGCTGTAGCCTGCATCCCGAAACGCTGCCTCATAATCTTCAATCACGCTGTTCAGCGCCACTGCTGCAATCACCCGGATGCCGCTGACGGCGGGTTGCGCGTGGTAAGAGACTTTGGCTTTATCCACATCGAAAGGCAGGGATTTTTTCAACCGGAAACGCACCACACTTTCGGCTTCGTCGCGTTTCGGAGGCAAAGCCTCGAACTCCAGTAACACTACCCGCACCGCGGCGTCGGGAAGCACGGCAATAACATCCCGCATCCTTCCGCTTACCGCTCCCAGGGTGTCGCGAATAGTTTGAAAAACCGAGGTACGCTCCCGCACATTGGCCTCGATCAGGTCCGGAATTACGGAGCCGGGGGCGAGTTCGTGCGCGGCA
>JAFAWN010000376.1 GCA_019241735.1 Terriglobales bacterium | reverse complement strand
CCTGAACGCGCGGTGCGCCCCAGCCCGGTCCGTCGCTGAAGCTATTTGGCCTTCTCTTGCGCAATCCATTTGTTGGTTCGGGCATCCAGCAAATCGAGCGGCAAAGTCCCACCATCAAGCATCTCGTCGTGAAATTTCCGGATGTCGAATTTTGGGCCCAACTCCTTCTGGGCACGTTCTCTTAGTTCGCGGATCTTCAGTTGGCCCAGCTTATAGCTCAAGGCTTGCGCCGGCCACGCAATGTAGCGGTCAGTCTCAGATTGGACAGTTGGCTCATCCACCGCCCTGGATTTGCGCATGAAGTCAACGACCTGGTCGCGTGTCCAGCCCTTCGCATGGATTCCTGTATCCACCACCAGCCGCACTGCGCGGAACAACTCCGATGACAGGCGGCCATAATCCGAAACCGGATCTTGATAGAAGCCGACCTCTTTACCAAGCTGTTCCGCGTACAAAGCCCAGCCCTCCACATATGCATTAAAGCCCAATCCGTGCAGCCGGAACTTCGGGAGTCCGGTCAGTTGTTGCTGCACGGACAGCTGCATATGATGGCCGGGAATGCCCTCATGATAAGCGGTCGCCTCGTCGTCAATAAGCGTTCGCTCGGCAAAATTCGAGGTCGCCACAACAACCCGGCCCGGCCGCTTGCCGTCGGGCGTTCCGGTCACGTAATGAGTCGCGGCTGCGGCCTGGAAAGGCGGAATAGCCTCAACCGTGACTGGCGATTTGGGCAGCAAGGTAAAGAGTTCCGGCAGCTTCGGCTCCATCTGCGCAATGTAGTGCCGGAAAACGTCCAGAATCTGCTCGGCGGAGGTCGGAATATATTTCGGGTTGGTCTTCAGCGAATCCCGGAACGAATCCAGGTCGGCGAAGCCTTCTTTCTTTGCGATCACCGTCATCTCCGCCTGGATGCGGCCAATTTCCCGCAGGCCGAGTTGGTGTATCTCATCGGGAGTCATGCGCGTGGTGGTGCGCGCATAAATATCGTTTTTGTAGCGCGCCTCCCCATCCGGCAAAGAGGTCACTGCAAGCGTCGTGCGCCCCATGGGTGCGTATTCGGTCCGCAAAAATGCTGCGAAGCTTTTGTACGCAGGGATGACGTCAGAATTAATCGCATCCGTAATCTGCTGAGTCAGCCGCTTCTGATCTTGGGGCGATATATCGGCCGGGTATTTCTTGGTCGGCAGCAGAAACGGATCAGACTGAATAATTCCCTCACACTGCGCTGGAAGCTTTTCCAACAGAAAGTTCACCGGCATCAATTTGTCCTTCATGCCCGCGCGGAGTGTTTCCGTCGTCTGACTCAATACCCGCGGGATCTGGTGCAGACGCGAGATGTAATCTTCGTAATGTTTGACCGAGTCAAACGGCACCGAGAGCGGCATATCGGCCAACTCCGTGTGCACCCCGTTCTGCTGGTTCACCGGCATCTCATAGTCTTTGAGCTCGAAGTCAGCGATGCGCTGTTGCAGGACGCGAACGAGCAGTTCATGGGACATCTGGTCCTGGTCCGAGAATCCCGCGGTCGGGATGGCCTCAAGCCGCGCCAGAAATTCTTGATTCGTCTTATTGCGCGAGTAAATCGCCGCAATCGATCGTTCGGCCAGCCTGTTGTTATAGCGGTAGTCTCCGAAAGCCGTTGCCCGCTCGGGAAAATTTCGCAGGTCCGATTCATACTGCTCGTCGAATAGAGCGTTCTGGGCGGCCAGCCGTTCCTGAAGTGACTTAGAGCCGCGCGGGGCAACGGTCGTGGGGTCTTGGGCAAATGCGCAAGCGGCAAAGGCGGCAATAACAATCAGATTCTTGAGAAGGCACATGGGCGTGAGTGTAACAAAATTTCGAACAGCAATCTCATTCCAAGTTAGTCTGTCGTTTGGTTCCGCTCCCCGCAGCGGGAAACAAAGAAGCAGCGCGCCGTTGCAGCCAAATCGTGCTCCCTTGGGCGCATCCTGCCACCGTTGCGACGTGTTACCTTAAATTTTTCTGGGAGAACATTATGAACAATTCCGTTCTTAAGCGTTTTGATGAGCCCGATTCTGTTCGCACCTTCGAAAAAGGTAAATTCGAAATTGTCAGCGCCGGTGGCATCACTATCGGTCGCGCCACCTATGAACCCGGGTGGAGGTGGACCAAGCATGTGAAACCGCTATCCGGCACCGACCTGTGCGAAGTCGAGCATGTGGGACTCGTTATCTCCGGACGCGCCAAAGTCCTGATGAAAGATGGAACGGAGACAGATTTGACTCCCGGGGATTTCTTTTTCGTCGCTCCCGGCCACGACAGTTGGGTGGTGGGCGACGAACCATACGTCTCGCTCCACTTCAAAGGGGTCGAGCAATACGCAAAGTAAGGCTATTGTCGCGGGCAGCTGACACCGTCAGAAATTGGAGCGGGAGACCGGGATCGAACCGGCGACATCCAGCTTGGGAAGCTGGCGTTCTACCGCTGAACTACTCCCGCTCGATGGCCTGAGCTTACCACCCTCTCGCCGCCCCTCGCAATTGTCAAGCTTTCGTAAATCCGCGCCGCTCTCGCTCGTGCTGGTTTACTATTCTCAGGCGCTGCTGCGTGGGTTTCGCGCCATTCGAATCGCCGATTACGACTTCGTAATTCGGCGGTATCCCGAGCGAGCATTCTTATCGTG
>JAFAWN010000234.1 GCA_019241735.1 Terriglobales bacterium | reverse complement strand
CACTGCACGGTTTCAACTAGAGGCGTTGAGCTTGGCCGCGTCGGATGTTTCCCCGGCGCCCGTCCGCAGACATACCAGGACGGCCGCGCGGAAAACAAGCTTTTGTAACATGCAGGCAATGCCGTGGTCAACCGAGCAATGAAGAAGCTGTAAACTGAACCTTCGATGCACTACATCTACGGAATCAATTCGGTGGCAGAAGCGCTGAAAGCCAGGGGCCGCAACTTCTCGTGGGTGGGAGTGTCAAAAGATCGCCATGATTTGCGCCTGCAACGCGTTGTGACCGAGTGCCGCAAGCAGGGGATCGCGGTACGTTTCGTAACCCGCGCCGAGCTCGATCAAATGGCGGGGAACAATGCGCACCAGGGCGTGGTGGCGGTGACTTCCGCGAAACAATACAACGATCTGGACGATGTGGTTGCGGCCAAGCGCGGCCAGTTTTCGCTGATGGTGGTGCTGGACGGCATTGAAGACCCCCACAACCTGGGGGCGGTCATTCGTACTGCGGACGCTGCCGGCGCTGACGGTGTGGTCATTCCCGAACGACGGGCGGCAAGCGTTACCGCCATTGTGGCTAAGGCTTCCGCGGGCGCGAGCGAGCATATGCCGATCGCCAAGGTCACCAACATCGCCCGGACTTTGGAAGATTTGAAGGCCCGCAATTTATGGATTGTCGGTCTCGACGAGCGCGGCCAGCAGGCCTACGACGCGCTCGACTACAAAATGGATTGTGCCATCGTTCTGGGCGCGGAAGGCAAGGGATTGCACGAACTGGTTGGACGCAAGTGCGATTTCCTGGTCTCGATTCCGATGCTGGGCAAGGTTGCATCCTTGAATGTTTCTGTGGCCGCCGGGGTCATGCTTTACGAAATTGTCAGACAGCGGCGAAACCAGGCGCAATGAAATTCCTGCGCGCCCTTTGCGTTCCGGGTTTAATTGTTTTCGGATTGCAGCCGACGAGCTTCGCGCTCGATCGCGAGGCGTTTACTTTCACGAATTACCACCTGCACGTACGCATTGAACCTGAGCAACAGCGTCTAGCGGTCCGGGGAGAGATCAAGCTTCGCAATGACTCCGGTGTTCCCCAGAAAAATCTCGTACTGCAGATTTCATCCAGCCTCAACTGGAGATCAATTTCGCTCGGCGGCAAAGCGGTGCAGTTTGTCTCCCAACCTTACACATCAGACATTGATCACACCGGAGCGCTATCCGAGGCGATCGTTACCCTGCCGCAACCGGTCGCGCCTTATGGAATGGTTGAGTTAGACGTCGGCTACGAAGGGGTGATTCCCCTGGACACCACGCGGCTGACACAGATCGGAGTTCCCGAAAACCGGGCGAAGCATAATGACTGGGACGCGATCAGCTCATTCTTCACGGCTCTACGCGGCGTCGGATACGTTGCCTGGTATCCGGTGGCGATGGAGGCGGCAAGCTTGTCCGATGGCGACAGCGTGCCCGAAACTATCGGGCGATGGAAACAGCGCCATTCAGAAGCCGCAATGTCGGTGGAATTTGAATCTACCAGCGCAGGATCTTTCTTTTTCAGCGGAGTTCCAGACTCCGCCCCAGCAACGGATGGGGCTGCTGGCGAAGCTTTCCGCATTACTCGCTTCGGCATCGATGTGCCGACCTTTGTCTTCGCCAACTACAAACAGCTCACGGTTTCGAAAATCGGGACACTTTCGTATCTACCGGGCAGTGAAGCCTCCGCGAAAGCCTATGCCGACGAAGCAGTAAAGCTCGACGCGTTTCCCCCAGTGGAGCAGAGTCCGCGCCCACTCCAGGTATTGCAGTTGCCAGGCTCCCATGCCCAGCCTTTTGTCACCGCTGGAATTCTGCTGACGCCGATACCCGCTGCGACTGCTGCCGAGTCAGAGCTGACCCTCGTTTATGCGGTTGCCAGAAACTCAATGCAGTCTCCGCGGCCCTGGATACAGGAAGGTCTCGCGCGGTACGCCGAATTGCGCCACATCGGACAGCGTCAGGGGAGGCAGGAGGCGCTGGAATACTTGAGTAAACATCGCGATGCCCTCACTGCCCAGTCCAAGGAGTCAACAGGCCCTGCTGCACATTCGCTGATTAACGCTATCGACGATGCGTATCTGCAAACCAAATCGATGGATGTCTGGTCCATGCTGAGCGACATGCTGGGAGAAACAGCTCTCCTCGCAGCCCTGCGCAGCTACCGCGCATCTGAAGACACCGAACCTGCATACCTACAGCGCCTGCTGGAGAAGTCAAGCCATCGTGATCTTGAATGG
>JAFAWN010000135.1 GCA_019241735.1 Terriglobales bacterium | reverse complement strand
CAGAAGGTTCGCGATGCCTCCCAACTTGGCATGGCCGAATTCATCCATGCCCTTGTCTTGTTTTATCGCGGCGCCGTCTGCACTGGCGCCCTGGGAGAATCTTGCCCCCTCCGCGACCACGACGATGCTGAAATAGCGGCCGCGTTCGTGCCGCGTCCGGATCGTTTCCGCGACCTGATCAATATCAAACGGGCGCTCCGGGATCAGGATCACATCAGCGCCGCCGGCTATCCCGCTATGGATCGCAATCCAGCCTGCATCCCGTCCCATTACTTCAACGACCATTACCCGGTTGTGCGCTTCGGCGGTGGTGTGGACGCGGTCAATCGCCTCCATCACAACATTCACCGCAGTATCGAACCCGAAAGTGTAGTCGGTGCCTCCCAGATCGTTGTCGATCGTCTTGGGGACGCCCACCACCTTGACTCCTTTTTCATAAAGCTTCTGCGCCACCGATAACGTATCGTCTCCGCCTATGGCGACCAGCGCATCAACGGCATTCCGCTTGAGCGTAGAAATACAGGTCTCGAGGCCGTCCGGCTTCTTTGCGGGGTTGGTACGTGAAGTGCGCAGGATAGTCCCGCCACGCGGCAAAATGCCGCCGACGGTGGCAAGATCAAGCAACATGCTCTTGTCTTCGAGCAACCCTCGCCACCCCTCGAGGAAGCCGAGGAATGTGTCTTCATAGTGAAAGATGCCTTTCCGTACGACGGCGCGGATGACGGCGTTCAATCCCGGACAATCGCCGCCGCCCGTCAAAATCCCAACCTTCATCGCTCCTGATCCTCCGCGGGTAGAGATTGGCGCTCACTCATAAACCTTTTCAGGATTCGTCTGGAAACGGAGTAGATTAACATCAAAGCGGGATTCGGAGCAGGGGAGTGTAAGTCCAGGAAACTTCCTCGCCGCCTTAAGAGTCTAATCCGTAGAGTATTCTTCTTTATCTCCCTATGCGTCTTTTCCACATTGCAGCAGCCTGGCTGGCGATGGCTGCCTGGGCCGCCGGGTCCGCGACAATTCTCCCGCAGCAATTTGGTGGCTGGGCAATCTCAGGTTCGCCAAAAGTGGGAAACGACCCCAGCGTGGCGGATGCGATGAATTCAGATCTGTTGCGCGAATACGGATTTACGGATTTCGAATCCGCCACCTACGACAGAGACGACGGCCGGAAGCTTGTGCTCAGAGCGGCGCGATTTGCAGATGCCAGCGGGGCGTTTGGCGCTTTCAACTATTACAAAAAGCCAGAAATGGCGACTGAGAACATCGGTGATGCGGGCGCTTCGCTGAATGACCGCGTTCTTTTCTTTCGCGGCAATATTCTCATCGAGGCGTCTCTCGAACGTGTAACCGCGATGTCTGCCGCAGAGCTGCGCGAGTTGGCCAGCCTTTTGCCGTTACCTGCCGGGAATACGCGAAATCTACCCACTCTGCCTTCGTATCTGCCCAGCCTTAACTGGCCGCGGAGCAGTGTGAAATATATTGAGGGCCCAGTAGGTCTGGGAAAACTGAATCCGCCGGTTCCTGGCGATCTCGTTGACTTCAACGCCGGGGCTGAAGTGGTTGTCGGCACATACACACTTCCCCACGGCGAAGCCTCCTTGATGCTCATCGCGTATCCGACGCCCCAGATCGCAGCCGAGCATCTACGACGCATCGGCCAGGCACGGCAACAGTCCGCGTCGCAGCCGCTTAATCCGGATTTTTCTGAGTCGGCTCGGGATTCAACCCTGCTCCGCCGTACCGGGCCGATCGTGGTTCTGGCTTGGGGTCCTGTCTCGTCCGATGAGGCTGGGAAACTGATTAATTCCGTAAACTACGAAGCAGAAGTCACTTGGAATCAAAACACCTATTTCAACAAGAAGGCCAGCCTGGCTAGTTTTCTGGTAAGCGTAATCGTGCTTTCCGGAATAATAATGGGGATCGCGCTCGTGGCGGGTTTAGCTTTTGGCGGGGTGCGACTCCTCAGCCGACGCTACTTCCCAAATACGGCGCTGGGGCGACCGGATGAGTGGAACTTCATCTCATTGCACCTTTCTGAAGACAGCGACAAGCTAGATCGATTCTAAGCCATTGAATATAATAAGCTTCAATTGCAATCAAGCGAATCCTGTCTCAAAATGACCCAATTCGGAATTGTTTATTGATCACGTAAGTGATTGAAAAGAAAGATATTTATTTCCGAAAAATTTCTTGACACCCCCCGCCTGTACTCATAAGATTTCGCCAGAAAGTTTTGACGGTTGAAATTCCGTTCGAACTATTCTCCCTTAAAGAAAAGGCCACCTTTTGCCGGGTGGCTTTTTCGTTTCTAACAGAAAAAGCGGACGACGCCTGTCGCACCGCCAGTGAACTATTTTTTGCCCGGCAGACTACGGAGGTGCTTCACTAACGCCCGGATCTCCGCGGTGGTAGTGTTGCTTTTGAACGACGGCATATCGCCGTTTCCCTCGGTGATAATCCGGAAAAGTTCCGCATCAGATTTTCTCTGGATCTCTTTGGACTGAAGATCTGCCACACCCAAGCTCTTGCCGACCGGGGAGCCCCGTCCATTCGATCCATGGCAGGCGACGCATTTCGCTTTAAATAGGTCGCCCCCCGACGGGAGATTCTTACTTGAGCCGGATTCCTGGGAATTAGCGAATAGAACGACGCCTGGCACGATGCAAAGGAAGAGTGCGGCGGCCTTTAATGAGAGGGAATCGAAAGCGCGGATCATAAACGACTAACCCACGGCTTGCTGAGCACGCAGCATGGAAATGTCGAGATCAAGCTCGAAAAGTGGCCTTGAAGGTTAGTGGGCTGGGCGCGTCTAGGCCGGGGGATCTTTTTGGCGTGTGGCTTGAACGCCGGTCAGTATGCCTAACCCTAGGAGCACAATAGTGCCCACGATAATCCAGTGGTGAGGCATGTGCATGAGAAACGCGGCATAGAGAAGCCCTGCCAGGAGTATCAGGAAGCCCAGAATGTAGAGTGCGAACGACATAGTTCCCTCCGCGCTACAAGAGTCTGTCTCCGGCGCCCGTTCAAGTTGCGAGTGAAGCTTACAGCATTGTCGCTATTGATTCAACGCCAAGACGCTCTTGGCGCCGGAAATAGAACCTCCTGCGTGGCTACCAATGTACCGCTGAAGATGAAGTTCGGCAGGATCATCCTCATATCCGCCGAGGTGACTATGGGCAGTTGGAATGTCCCGTTGCCATCACCCAACAGCACGCCAACGGAACCATTGCCGCAATCCGCGCCGGTTATGCACGAGTTCGCGACCGCCAGATCGCTGTTGCCATCGCGATTGA
>JAFAWN010000384.1 GCA_019241735.1 Terriglobales bacterium | reverse complement strand
GACTGCGCTACGTACCGGCAGGCATTTCCGGTCGACCTTCAACCATTCATTTCACCGCCCGAAGATGACTATACGCGGCGGGTGGCAACCGATGTTACTAACCCGAATGCTAAGGGAGCCTGTTTTAGTGTATTGATCGAGAGGGAGAGTGGGGTGGGGCAAGCCAGTGTGACATTTGACCCCCACATATACGTCGGCGGAGGACGCAATACTATCAACTGGACATGGCTTTTAGTTGGCGCAGGATCAGGGGTTCTGATCTCGGTAGTTGCCGTCGGAATTTTGAGGGGGATGCGAATCAACGCTGCGGCTTCTCGAAATTCTTAGTCCGTTAAGGTCTCGTCAACCGGAACCTTAGGTGATCCGTATAATTGCCGCGGTTATAAGCAGGACGCCTCTCCTCGATCGGCTGGCCCCTGATTCGCAGCGGGAGCGCCGCACCGCCTCGTCCCGCAGTAGCTATCCCCGCTTCTCGGCTAAGCGGAATACTTTTCTTCGCATTTTTCCGCTCGTCCGCCCGGTCCGGGCCTTACCGGTGCCAATGGAATCCCTCCCACCGACAACTATCTCCGGGCATTAGCTCATTTACTCGGGGCAGCCAGTGGCAGCGGCGAAATTAAGGTCATCGAATGGCCCACTACTGAGACGCTTCAACCGATGGAGCGATTTCTCAAAAATAAGTCGAATTGGCTGGTCAAGCTTCAGGCATGAACGCGAGGCGCTCCGCAAACTCTTCGGTGCCGCTATCTCCACTCTGGATCCCGGGCAGTGCTGGTTCTGCTGCGCCGGGCTTCAAAAGCCGTGATCTGAGGCTCGTGCTCCAGAGTGAGCCCAATATTGTCCAAGCCTTCCAGCAGGCAATGGCGGGTAAATTCATCAATATGGAAATGCTCGGATATTCGACGTTTGTCTTGGATCATGCATTTCTCGAGGTCCACCGTGATCTCATAATCCGGGGTCGAGTTTGCATGGCCGACAATCTCGGCGACCTGATGTTCGCCCAGCGTGACCGTGAGAACGCCATTTTTCACGCAATTGTTAGCGAAGATGTCGGCAAATGATGGCGCGATGATGGCCCGGAAACCGAAATCCAGCAAGGCCCACACGGCATGTTCGCGGGATGAGCCACAACCGAAATTTTTACCCGTCACCAGAATGCTGGCGGAGTCGTACCGGTGATCGTTTAAAACAAACGAGAGATCAGGCCGGCCATCGGGCGAGCGCCGCCAATCAAAAAATAAGAACTCACCAAAGCCGGTGCGTTCGATTCTCTTCAGAAATTGTTTGGGTATGATCTGGTCCGTATCAACGTTGTCCCGATAAAGCGGGGCCACCTTTCCAGTATGGGTGCGAAACGGTTGCATATCTAGAATGCGGCTCTCACTGAAAACGCCAATTGCGAACATCGGTAAAATGCCCGGCAATAGCGGCGGCAGCGGCCATCACGGGACTCACCAGATGGGTGCGTCCGCCACGCCCCTGGCGGCCTTCAAAGTTGCGGTTGCTGGTTGAAGCGCAGCGCTCGCCAGGCTGCAGGATATCGGGATTCATGCCGAGGCACATTGAACAGCCGGATTCACGCCACTCGAATCCAGAATTTTTAAATATCTCGTGCAGGCCTTCCTGCTCGGCGGCCCGCTTCACCGCCTGTGAACCCGGCACGACAATAGCGCGCACAGTGCCGGCGACCCGATAGCCGCGGGCAACGCGAGCTGCGGCCCGGAGGTCTTCAATCCGGGAGTTGGTGCAGGAGCCGATAAAAACCCGATCGACGCAAATGTCTTCCATCTTTGTCCCCGGCTTCAGATCCATATATTCCAGCATGCGTGTCGCGGCATCCCGATCCATTTTCAGGTCGCTGATTTCAGGAACGCTCTCATCAACGCGGACTACCATGCCGGGATTTGTTCCCCAGGTGACGAATGGAGCCATGGAGGATCCGCTAATCTGCGCAACGGTGTCGTACTTTGCACCCGGATCAGAAGGAAGCATGCGCCAGCGTTCAACCGATTCATCCCACTCGCGTCCGCGTGGGGCGAAGCGCCGGTCCTTTACATATGCGAAGGTGGTATCGTCGGGCGCCATCATTGCAGCCTTGGCCCCGGCTTCAATGCTCATATTGCAAAGTGTCATCCGGCCTTCCATGGAGAGAGCAGTGATCGCGGTCCCGGCGTATTCGATGACATGTCCATTCGCGCCATCGGTGCCGATCTGGCGAATCACTCCCAGCGCGAGGTCCTTGGCGCCTACGCCCTCCGGCAAACTGCCGCTCACCGCAATCAGCATATTCTTCGGCTTACGCTGGCCGAGGCATTGCGTCGCGAGCACATGCTCGACCTCCGATGTCCCGATACCAAATGCCAGCGCGCCAAACGCGCCATGCGTGGTGGTGTGGCTGTCGCCACACACGATCGTCATTCCCGGCTGGGTCAACCCCAGTTCCGGGCCGATGACGTGGACGATTCCCTGATCCGAGGAATCCATGTCGAACAGCGGAATACCGAATTCTGTGCAGTTTTGCTGCAGGGCCTGAATCTGACGGACTGCGATAGGGTCATTGATGGGAGTCCCACGAGGCTCGGTGGGAATATTGTGATCTACCGTCGCGACCGTGCGCTCCGGACGCCGCACCCTGCGATTTGCGGCCCGCAATCCGGCAAATGCCTGAGGAGAAGTGACCTCGTGCACCAGGTGAAGATCGACATAGATGAGAGGCTGCTCCCCAGTGGCCTCGCAGACGAGATGCTCCTCCCAAATCTTGTGGAGCAGTGTCCGCTGATGATTTATTACATCCGGTTTATCCATGGGAGGTTTACCTATGGGCGGCCAGGTGTTCGGCGACGCTTGCACGTTCCCTGATTTCCGTTGTGATGCGGGCGCCCATTTCAGAGGTGGAGATCGCAGGCCGGCCAGCCCGAGCCAGGTCCCGCGTGCGATGTGCAGAGCTTAGCGCGGAGGCTACCGCGGTCTCAACCTGCTCAGCTTCGTGCTCCAGATGGAAACTGTGGCGTAGCATCATCGCCACCGAAAGGATAGCGCCAATCGGATTCGCGATCCCTTTCCCTGCGATGTCGGGGGCGCTACCATGTACCGGCTCATAGAGAGCAATCCGGCCGCCGAGGCTGGCTGAAGGAAGCATTCCAATCGAACCCACCACCGCGGCAGCTTCGTCGGAAAGAATGTCGCCAAACATGTTTTCAGCCAACACCACGTCGAAATCAGCGGGTCGCGAAACCATTGCCATCGCAGCCGAATCGACGTACATGTGCTCAAGATGCACGTCAGAATATTCACCCGCTAGATGGGTGACGACCTCGCGCCATAGCCGCGAGCACTCCAAAACGTTGGCTTTGTCCACGGATGTAACTTTCCGCCGCCGATTTCTCGCCAACTCAAACGCGACACGAACGATGCGCTCCACTTCCGGCTCCCGATAGTGCATGGTGTCAGTTGCAACGCGCTGGCCGGGACTTCCTTCGGTCTTACGCGGTTCTCCGAAGTAGAGGCCGCCCAGGAGCTCACGCACAATCAGGATATCGGTGCCCGCTACGACGTCTTGGCGTAGCGGAGAACATTCTTCCAGGCCGGGTAAGCAAGCCGCTGGCCTCAAATTCGCGAAGGCTCCAAGTTCGCGCCGCAATCGCAGCAATCCCGCCTCGGGCCGCAACTGCCTGGACAGGGAGTCGAAGCCCGGGCCTCCCACTGCGCCGAGCAAAACGGCGTCAGAGGAAAGGCAAGCGCGGAGCGTGTCTTCCGGGAGTGGGATGCCGCATTTTTGGACTGCAATTCCGCCAACGTCGTGCCTCGTCAGCTTGATTTCATGTCCAAAGGCGGCGGCAATGGTTTGCAGTACGCCGACTGCCTGATCCGTTACCTCGGGGCCAACCCCATCGCCGGGCAGAACTGCAATGTTAAGTAGCATGGGTGTGTGGAAGGTACAGCGGCAAATTGTGCCGACGTGGGCAGACGATCTTATCAGCAATATCTATTTTCTAATCTGTGCTTACACTCCCCACAAATAATCCTCGTGTTGACTTTCCCTGGCCAGCCTCAAACCAATGCCGGCGGTGCCCAACATGGACAGTTGGCAGGTTTGGCTCGACCGGACTGTGTTGGCACTAGCCGCCGCTGCCGCCGCTCGAGGAGGCACGTCTGCCGGAGCCTTGGCGACCATGTGCGCGGCGCCGGAAGACTGGATCAGCTGCAATAAATGATGGTCTTCAACCACTTTGATTTCATCCGCCAGCGCAATAAAGCGCCGGTAAATCTCGTCCAGCTGCTTGCGTTCAAAATGGAAACCCAGCTGGTCGCAACGCAGTCCCAGCGCGTGACGCCCCGAATGCTTCCCCAGAACGAATGTAGAATCGGGCACACCTGCCGATTGCGGCGTCATAATTTCGTAAGTCAAGGCATTCTTGAGCATGCCGTCCTGGTGTATGCCTGCTTCGTGGGCAAAAGCGTTGCGCCCGATAATTGCTTTATTCGGCTGGACCGAAACTCCTGTAATTTCTGTCAGCAATTGGCTGGTTGGGTATAACTGCTCAGTGTGCACGCCCGTCGCATAAGCATACCGGTCGGTGCGGACCCGCATCGCCATCACAATTTCTTCCAAGGCGGCGTTTCCCGCTCGTTCGCCGATGCCGTTGATGGTACATTCTACCTGGCTTGCCCCAGCCTCGATTCCTGCCAGGGTGTTCGCCACTGCGAGACCCAAGTCATTGTGACAATGAGTGGAGATGGTCACATCGTCGCCCCCGAACCTGCAGACGATGGTCGAAATCAGTTCTTTGTATTCCGCAGGGGTGGTGTATCCCACGGTATCCGGGATGTTCAACGTCGTCGCACCAGCTTCCGCCACCGCGGCCAACACTTCATACAGGAACTCAGAATCGGAACGGGTTGCGTCCTCGGGCGAAAATTCTACGTCCTCGCAATAACTCCTGGCCCGCCGCACTGACTCAGCCGCCCGTTGCAGGCACTCCTCCCGGGAAATCCGCAGTTTGTAATTCAGATGAATGTCTGAGGTTGCCAAAAAGACATGAATTCGGGGGTGGGCCGCCCGCTGCACTGCTTGCCAGGCGCGATCAATGTCGGGATCACAGCCGCGAGCCAGCCCGGCGATAATGGGCCGGCGAACCTGGGCGGAGATAGCTTGCACCGCCTCGAAATCCCCGTCGGATGCAATCGGGAACCCGGCTTCAATAACATCTACGCCTAAACGATCCAGTTGATGCGCCAGGCGAAGTTTCTCGCCGACCGACATGCTGCAACCTGGCGACTGTTCTCCGTCCCGCAAAGTGGTGTCGAAAATTCTGATGGGCAGCCGTTCCATGTGCACCTCAATTTCCATCCTAGCTGGACGGCAGCATTAAGCAAGGTTATAATCCTGTAATTATCATAAGTAATACTTAATATCAGCAGGCTGACTAATATTGCCAGTAGTTTTCATGGGAAAGAAATAATGGAGCTGGCGCAACTGGAGGTATTTCTCACCGCGGCCCGGGAGGGGCAATTCTCCCGCGCTGCCGAGAAGCTGCATCGCACCCAGTCTGCGGTAAGCCAATCGATCCACAAACTGGAAGAGGAGCTAGGGGAACCGCTTTTTGACCGGTCATCGCGGAGCGGACTGCTGACTGACGCCGGCCGTATGCTCCAGCAATACGCCGAACGCCTGTTGAATCTGCGGTCCGACACCCATGCAGCTCTGGGGGAATTGAGGGCGCTTCACAAAGGAAGACTGGCGATCTCTGCCAATGAATTCACCGCTCTTTATCTGCTACCGGTGCTGGCCGAGTTCCGGCGCCTTCATCCCATGATACGAATCACGGTGCAACGTTCGCTGGGGAGCGAGATGCCCAACGACGTATTGCGTCACAATGCGGAACTCGGGGTCCTCACGTATGACCCGCAGGAACCGCTCCTAAGCTCAATAATCGTGTACCTGGATGAGTTGGTTTTCGTGGTCCCCCGGAGCCACCCGCTGGCTACCGCGCGTCAGGTGAGCATTCGACAACTGGGCGCGGAATCATTCGTAGCCCACAACGTCCCTTCGCCCTATCGCGAAAAAGTCATTCAGGCCTTCAAGCGGCACAAGACCCCGCTCCACATGGATATTGAACTTCCCACATTACAGGCAATAAAGCGATTTGTGGCCATGGGTAACGGAGTTGCTCTACTTCCTGAGATCAGCGTTGAGAATGAACTGGCCAGGGGCGAGTTGATCAGCATTCCAGTGCGCGAACTGCGCCTCCACCGAAAGCTCAGGCTTATTTATCGCAAGTCGGCCAGCCTCTCCCATGCTGGGCGGGCGTTCCTAAAGGTGGTCGAAACTATGTCGAGGGAGCAGCGGGGCCGTTATCGCTTTCAACGCGAGCGGTAAGGATCTTTGGGCCGCAGCGGTACAAATCAGTTTTCTCTGCCGTAACATCAGCGGGAAAAAATACGTGCATTGCCGAGACGCGCTCCAATGGCGGGGACGCAATTGATCGTACAAAGATACCGTGACCGTGCCGCATTTCAACCGAGGGCGGGTGTTTCTCAAAAAGCCAAGTCATGTTTCACGACTCGCTGCAGAATGAGCGGGATTTAGAAATCAACTTCTGGGAAAAAGAATGTCCCGTCACCGAGGGCATCGCTTTCACCATCCCCGGACCGGACAAGACCAGAGCTTTGTTCTGGGAAGCAAAGCTCGATCACTACGGACAATCCGTCGATCAGCGGGTAAAGTTCGCGGGCTGGATGAAAGAGTTTGTGAGGTGCGGCGGTAATCTGGTGATCAAGGACGCTGGCCCTCAGGATGTTGACGGTTACGGCAAAGCCACGATCTGGTGCTCGTCGCAGCCGGCAAGGGGGAGATAAACCTGCTGTTCGAGCGCGATGCGGAAAAGTCTCCCTACGACCAGCCAATGCGGGCCCTGGCATTGACGTACGTCAAGAAAATGGTTCCACGCAAGCCTTTTACCGCAGTGTCATTCAACCTGGTGCCGGGAGTGGGGGAATACTTCGTGTTCCCCGCGCTGACCACCACCGGGCGCTGCGAGATTATGGTGTTTGAAGGGGTTCCCGGGGGCCCAATGGGCTGCTGGAACGATGTGAAAACTCCGGAAGAGCATCTGGCGAAGAGCAAGTTGACTCTGGACACTTTCATGCCGCTCGAGGGCGAACGCTGCCGCAACGTCGAACTGACCGACAGCAATGAATCCTGGCCGGCAGGTTCGCGCCGGTCGTCCGCAAGCCGATCTGCAAGCTACCCTCGGGCGGCCTGGCACTCGGCATGGGAGATGGTGGTTGTCACCAACGATCCCATCACGGGGCAGGGCGCGAATACGGCCAGCAAGGCAGCCAGCATGGCAGCCAGCATTTACTTGCAACGGATTCTGGAGCGTGGCAACAAGCCCTTCGACGCTCAGTGGATGCAACAGACCTTTGACG
>JAFAWN010000374.1 GCA_019241735.1 Terriglobales bacterium | reverse complement strand
TCATTCACGCTTGCAGTGGTTGCGTTGCGCAACGTGGTGGCAACGACCTGAAAGGGAAATTCCTTCATTACCGCCTCGATCATCTTCTTAAAACCTTCGACCTCAAGTGTCGAAACATGCTGGTCCGCGCCGGCGACATCGAAGCCCAGTGCCGCGGTGAAATCTTCCTCATTTCCGAGCATTACATCGACCAGGGGTGCGATCTGACGATTCACTTCCTGTGCGCGCTTTCGGCCGCCGAACGCTTTCCAAAGAGATTCGCGATAGTTGAGATCGTAGGAAATGTTAGTTCCGTTCCTGCGCGCAGCCTGCATAGCTTCCATGGCAACTTCCGGTGTGGACTCGGAGAGGGCACAGAAAATACCACCGGTGTGAAACCAGCGTGCGCCCTGTTTACGAAAGATCTCGTCCCAATCGATTTCGCCGGCTTTCAGTTGAGACGCTGCAGAGTGGCCGCGGTCCGAGCATCCTAATGCCGGCCGCACGCCGAAACCTCGCTCCGTAAAATTCAGGCCGTTCCTTACGTTTCGGCCTATGCCGTCAAATTCAACCCAGCGAACGAGGCCCTGATCCACTCCGCCCTGGTAAATCAGGTCTTCCAACAGCCGGCCGACGGGGTTGTTCGCAAAGGCCGTAACGATGGCGGTGCGGAGCCCAAAACATCGCTTCAGGCCCCGGGCCACGTTGTATTCCCCACCTCCCTCGGAAACTTCAAACGAGCGTGTTGTCCAAATGCGACGGTCGCCGGGATCAAATCGCAACATCACCTCCCCGAGGCTGACGAGGTCCCAGCGGCATTGATCTTTTGGCTTAATGGTTAGTGGCATTAGCAATCGCCTGCCGGTTGTTTGAATCTACTGTTGTTACTGGTTGACACCGCTCGCAAGAAAGCCGCCGTCCACCACGAGCAGATGCCCGGTTACGAAACTGGCAGCATCGGAAGCAAGGAACACCGCGGCTCCTACCAGTTCTTCCAACCTTCCGTAGCGCCGCATCGGTGTACGCAGCAGGAATTCCTCTCCCCGCGGCGTCCCGTCAAGCAATTTGACGTTTAAGTCGGTACGAAATACTCCGGGCACAATTGCATTTACGCAAACCCCGGCTCGCGCCCACTCGACGGCCAGCGATCTGGTCAAGCTGGCGAGTCCAGCTTTGCTCGCGCCATACGCGGCAACCTCATAAAGACCTACGAATGAGGACAACGACCCTATGTTGATGATGCGGCCGTAGCCGCGCTCCACCATGCTACGTCCAAAGACCTGGCAGGCTCGCAGTGCTCCATGGAGATTTATGTCCAGGATATTTTCCCAGTCGCTGTCAGCGACCTCCAGAGTCGGCTGGCGTTTTGTGATTCCAGCGCAGTTGAACAGGATATCGACGGATCCCAGTTCCGTGCGGACCGCATCATGCAGGGCTTCGAGAGAGGCCTTTTGCGTCACATCACAGGGGAAAACCACCGTTCTTCGATCTAGTTCACCGATTGCCGTTGCGGCGGCCTGAACGAGTTCCAGTCGACGGCCGGTCGGTACTACATCCGCTCCCGCCTCCGCCAGGCCCTTGGCTAGCGTCAACCCAATACCCGAAGTACCCCCGATTATCACTGCTATTTTGTTTGTAAGGTCTAATGCGGGGTAGCCCATTCAGTCTCCCTCAATGCGATAAGAGAGGGATGGCAGCGGGACGGTCGCCTTCATGGGATTTTCAATATAACATTCTCATCTTGCTTTGGTTTCGTTTCCTATCTTTTTACACTCGAATGCGGTCCCTGAAATACTGATGTAGCATCTGACGCCGCCGTATTTAAGGCTGCCGCCCTGCGTATTAGAAATGCTTACTGGCGCATCAGAAAATTCGGGCGTGCGACTCCTGACGGTTCGTGAGCTGCCTGCGGCTCTGCAATTGTCGTCCTTAGCAGGGTGGAACCAGACCGCTGCAGAATGGCAACTGCTTTTGGAGGTCGCCTCTGACAGTTGTTTTTGTATTGCGGTTGGAGGCGTGTTGGCAGCTACCGCAACCCTGATACCGTATGGGTCGCGGCTCGGATGGATTGGCATGGTGCTCACGCACCCCGAATTTCGCAAGCGCGGCTTTGCCAGGCGGTTGCTGACTCATTGTGTAGGGCACGCCGACGCTCTCGGAATCCGTACTCTTAAACTCGATGCAACGGAGCAAGGCCAGCACCTTTATGAAAGCCTCGGATTCGTGCCCGAACAGACGGTTGAGCGGTGGATCCGTTCGTGCCCGCCAAGTCGCGAGCGCCCGGTCAGTATCACGGGAAAATCTTCGCTTGCACTGGCCGACGATGCCCTCGCCTTCGGGGCAGATCGATCCCAACTGCTCGAGCGCTTATCGCGGCACAGCAACTGTTTCGCTGCCGCGAACTCTTATCTGCTTAGCCGGACGGGGCGAATTTATAGGTACCTGGGCCCTTGTGTAGCCAGGGATTTGAAGACGGCGAACCAGTTATTCCAACTTGCGCTTGGAAATTCTAGCGAACGGGAATGTGCCTGGGATTTTCTAGCCAACAATCACGGAGCAAAATCACTGGCAGAGGATTTGGGATTCGGTCCGCACCGGCGATTGCTACGAATGTCGCGCGGCGAGCAACTGCGCTCAAGAGACGATTTGATCTATGCTATCGCCGGGTTCGAATTTGGATGAGAGTGACTCATCACCTGAGCCACTCGTCCAGATTTTCCTGAATGAGTTGCTCGTCGGGTTGGACGAGGTGGGGATATGCTTTGCAAACCCGATCAATCTCTTCGCTCTGCCCCGGAGACAGGTCTTCGCTGGGATCGAGGCACCAGCGTCCTTCAAGCAAACCTTGGCGACGGAGCACCTCGTTAATCCCTGGAATGCATCCCCGAAATTGGTGAGCTGCGTCAAAAATAGCCGAGTTCATATCCGTCACCTGCTGCGCATTGGTTAACAACTCCGCCGGCACCGAGGTCACGTTCTTTTTTGTGGAAGCAAGCAAGGAAACCGCAGACCGGGTCCAGACCGCCCAGTGGCCTAGGAGTCCCCCAACCACGCGCACACTTTTCCCAGCGAAAACGAACTGAGTGAGCAGATCGGAAACGATGTTGTCGTCGTTTCCGGTGTAGAGCGCGACGCTGTCGCTGCGTCCGCTCTCAATTACGGCGCGAATGACGTCCAGAGTCTGATAGCGATTGAATGGCGCAATCTTGATCGCCACTACTTCAGGTATCTCTGCGAACTGCCGCCAGAACTCATACGGCAGTACACGTCCGCCGACCGCAGGTTGCAAATAAAACCCCACCACGGGAATTATCGATGCTATCGTTCGCGCATGCTCCAGCAGCGCCGCAATCGATGCAAGCTGCAGCGATGCCATACTCAACAATCCCGCGTCGTAGCCCAATGACTTCGCGAGCTCGGCCTCAGCCGCCGCCTGCCGGGTCTCGCCGCAAATCCCCGCTATCCTCACGACCCGCCCATCGCGTGTTTCCTCTGCTGCCAGTTCCAGCACCGGTTTTAACAGACCGAATTTCGGATCGCGAATGGCGAATTGGGTGGTGTGGACCGCAACCGCTATGCCGCCCGCACCCGCCGCGAGATAATAGCGGGTCAAGGCTCGCTGCCGGCGCTCGTCGAGTTTTCTCTGCGAGTTTAGGGCCAGCGGATGCGCTGGAATCACCAGTCCGCTGCGCAGTTGCTCGCGAACATTCATCAGAATTTCCCGTCCTGCGCTTCAAAGTGCGTAGGCTTGTTCAGCAGGGCCCCTCCCTTCGCAATCCAGTGGGCGGTCCAATCGATAATTTGCGTCGGTGTCACGGTCGGATAGCCGAATAATGCGTGTGCTTTCGCCGCGTTACTCAGCAGCGCATAGCCTGACTCCTCGCCTGTAAAAGCAGGTTCGAGGGAAAAGCGGCGGCCGAACTCTTCGGCAACGTCGCGCACGGACAGCGTTTCCGGACCGGTCAGGTTGAGTATCAGCGGAGGAGACTGACAATGCGCAAGGGAGCGCAAGCATACCGAATTTGCATCTCGCTGCCAGATGACATTGACCTCTCCCATGCGCAGATCAACTGGGCGGCCATTGAACACAGCGAGCGCAATATCCACCATTACGCCGTAGCGCAGCTCCACGGCATAGTTCAGCCGCAGAAGCGTAACTGGCGTACCCCACTGGCTGGATCCATATTCGAACATTCGTTCTCTTCCAAGGGCCGCCTGAGCATATTCGCCAACCGGAGCGACTGGAGTCGATTCAGTGGCCCCTCCAGAAGTGAGCGGTTGTAGGCCGTAAACATTGCCGGTTGAGAACGCGACAATTCGCGCGTTGCGAAATCGATCTGCAACCAAGCCTGGAAGGTAGGTATTTGCCGCCCACGTCAGGTGTGCTGCACCGTCTGTCCCAAACTTTCGTCCCGCCATGAAGATAACGTTCTCAGCATCGGGAAGCCTGGCGAGCGCCCCAGGGCTGAGCAAGTCACAGGCGATTGTCTGAATTCCGGCTTTCTCCAAGTCACGGCGCACGGCAGCGTCTGTGAAACGGGAGACCGCGGTCAAACGCTTGCTCGAACCTGATTGCGCAATGGCGCGGGAAGCCAGCCTGGCCAGTGTCGGCCCCATTTTTCCGGCGACTCCGAGGATCATGAGGTCCCCCGGAATGGCGGAAACAGCGGCTACATCCGCTTCAGAAGGGCAGGAAAGGACATCTTCGAGTTGTTCGACAGTGTTAATCAGCACAAGAACTGGTCATCGTTAATCAGCACAGGAACTGGTCATCGGACGAATCGTTGAATCCCCGAGCGCAGCCGTGCTAGTGTAGCGCAAGGTTGCTTTCGTTTTCTTGCGAATGATTGCTGTTCTGGCGCGCCCAAGCGTATATAAGGTGAAACGCGGTGAACCTCAAGATCTTTCCCGATAAGCATTCCCTCGCGAGCGCCGCCGCCGCCCAGGCGGCGACCGCCATCCGGGCAGCCATTGCGGAGCGAGGCTGGGCGCGCATTATTGCGGCCACCGGCGCATCCCAGTTTGAGTTTCTGGAGCAACTCACGAAAGCTCCTGACATCACGTGGCAAAGGGTGGAACTCTTTCATCTCGATGAGTATCTTGGAATGTCAGTCACCCACCCCGCGAGCTTTCGGAAATATCTGCGCGAGCGGTTAATCGACAAAGTTGGCATTGGACGTTTCCATTTACTCGACGGCGAACGAAATCCTTTAGAGATGATCGCCGAGGTGACAGCGGAAATCCGAAAGGCGCCCATCGATGTCGCGTTTGTTGGAATTGGGGAGAACGGGCACTTGGCGTTCAATGACCCTCCGGCCGATTTCGAGACCGGCGAAGCATACATCGTGGTCGAGCTTGACGAAGCTTGCCGACAGCAGCAGTTTCGCGAGGGCTGGTTTAAGACGATTGATGAAGTCCCGCGCCGTGCATTGTCAATGACGGTGCGTGAAATCCTCAAGGCAGGGCAGGTAATCTGCGTTGTCCCCGACGCGCGTAAAGCCGAAGCGGTTTCGAAATGCTTCCAGGGGGAGATAAGCCCGCTGGCGCCGGCGTCAATTCTGCGCACGCATCCAAATACGTCTGTTTACCTCGATCAGGACTCCGCCGCCTTGCTCCAGCTCGAATTTGTGGGGGCGACTCGCGGCTAGATACTTCAAATACTCCGCACCCATCCCTGCTCCGTAGCCTTCGTATTCCTGATCAATAGCAGAACGAGAATCATACCGGCAAAGGGAATCAGGCCTGCCACCACCATAATGGGGTCGAATTCGTGGATCCCGTGCCGCAAATCGGAGTAGTGGCCGACTAATCCGAACGCGATAATGGTGCCGATTCCCGATGCTGTACCGCTCAACCCGCTGACGCTGGCTACGGAGCGGCTCGCATACAGATCGGAGGGAAGTACATTGGCAATGGTGCTAAAGCTGGCGTAGGAAAAAGTCGCGAAGGCGAACAAGGATGTGAGCGCGAAGAGATTCGTAGTAAAAATCGTTGGAATCAGGGCGGTAACACCGACGCCGCCAAAAATGACCACTGCTTTTCGGGCGTTGCCGAGCGACCATCCGCGTTTGATAAGCCATCCGGACACGCCTCCACCAAAAAAGTTTCCCAGATCGGCGGCGAGGAAAGGTACCCACACCGCGAGCAGCCCGCTGCGAAGGTCGATGCCTTTTGCCACCAGGTAAATCGGAAACCAATCAGTCACGAAATACCAAACCGGGTCGGTGAAAGCCCGGGCAACGATAATCCCCCATGTTTGCGGAAGCCGTAGGAGTTCGCGCCAACGGGGTTCTGCCGCGTTCACTGACACCAGGTCGGCCTTGTCTATTGCCAGCATCTTTCGTTCGTCATCGGAAATGCGTGGGTGGGTATCCGGTGGCGAGTAAAACTTCCGCCAAAGAATGATCCAGGCAAATCCAAGCACACCCGGAACCATAACCGCGGGACGCCATCCCCAACGGAAGTAGATCGACAAAACTAGGAAGGGTGCGATCGCACCCCCCACGGAAGAGCCGCTGTCGAAAAACGCGGTGGCCAGTCCGCGTTCTTGTTTAGGAAACCATTCGGATACGGCCTTTGTGGCGGCGGGCCAATTCGCGGATTCTCCCGCCCCAAGCAGAAACCGAAAGAGCCCGAAGCTGTAGAGCCCACTTGCCAGAGGCGTGAAAACCGAAACGATTGAGTACCAGGCGACGGTTAAGGACAAGCCGCGGCGTGTGCCGATTTTGTCCATGAGCCGCCCGAAAACAGTCTGCCCGATCGCATAAGCGACTCGAAACGCGATCACGATATAGGCATAATCAGTGTTGGACCAGTGATATTGAACCTTCAGGAAAGGCGCCAGCAGAGAGAGTGTTTGGCGATCCAGGTAATTGATGATCGTGGAGGCGAACAGGAGTGCCGCGATCCACCATCGCAAATTGAAGACTGCACGCCGGCCCGGAATAGTGGGCGCGATATCGGTCATGCTCGCAGGTCCGGAGACCCTACACTCCTTTGCGCCAGGCCGAATCGTCAGGCGCTTTCACATCAAACCCGATTGATCCGTCGGGATTGAGTCTCTGCTCGCAAGCCCATGCGACTGGCTTGAACACCCCGGGACGAATTTCAATCTGCGCGGAAATGTTTACCCTGCCCACAAAGCCCGATGGCAGAAGGAAGGAACATTCGCGGTTTCCGCCGCCCACAGGCTGTCCAGGATCGAGGGACCCTCGCAGTTTCCATTCCGATCCTGTGCTCTTGGCGGTCAGCCAGAGAACTCCGGGAACGCCCGCCGCTCCGCGGTTGACCACCGATACGATCAACTCAGAAGTGTGGTACCGCTTTCTTTGCCAAATCCAGGCGGGACGCAGGCGATACCCAAGATTCGTGCGCAAGCGTTCGAATCCGCGTGGGTACTGCTCGTTGTAGCGTTTCAGGTTGTCGGATTCGGTCCACAGTGACCAGTAATTGGCCCGCAGATCAAGCGTGTGGAGCATGTAATTTTCCATGGGGTTGACTCCCGCGGAGTCCGGCTGCAACTTGGTAATGTCATATTGCCGCAGGTCGCCATCTTCCATAATCGCGGCAAGCCACGGCGATCGATTGGCGATCTGGTCGATCTGTATGGGCTCTTCCAGCCGAATACTATCGGAACGCAGCCACGCACCCGCCTGCATTGCCATGTCGATGATCCTGCGGTTCCCGACATGACTGATGTCCGGTTGCGTATTCACCGCGAGCGGCGTCTTGTTCCAGGCATCCAGTTGCTCAGAAGTCATCCCGGCGAACGTGCGCTCCGCTGTAACGTAATCGGGAAACGGATTCGGCAGGCTGCTGGTGTGACCTTCGCCCCAGAATCCGTACTGCATGAGATCCATCCATTCAATGAGGGGGTTCCCGTCAAACTGTGCGGCGAGAAGATGATTGAGTTCCGAGAAGGCTTTTCGAAATTCAGGATGATCGTAGCGCGGCTCAACGTAGTCAAAGCTGCCGTGCCGGGCAAGGCTTCCAATCTTTACCATCGGAATTCGCGGCCGCAGGAACTGGGGCAGCGCAATTTCCTTTGGCTGAAATTGGGGATTGGAAAGCTGCACGCGGAAAGCGACGCGAAGTCCATGTCGCCGCGCCGCATCCAGCGTCAGCTCCCAGACCGGATCAAAATCCAGACGGCCAGGACGGGACTGCACATTGCGCCAGTCACAGCGGATGTACAACACATCGACGAAGGGCAAACTGGCGATCAGCTCGACTTGATCTTCCAGGCTCCGCTTCGACTCGCGCACGGCCAGGGACGGCCCGCTTTCTTCCCAGGTGTAACCCACCAAGCCGAGTCCCGGATTGCGAACCGGTTTTTCAGATGGAGTCGTGAAAAGAGCCGTTAGCCAGCCTTCATCTTGCTCGATATCAAAAGGTCCCTGGTCCAGCCGGTCTCGTGCCGGAAAAGCCGGCGCGTAGGCAGGCAGTGAGCATGGCAGCGCCGCCGCAATAGCAGGAGCGGCGGCCAGGACAGCCATGGTCTTAACCATGCTCCGTCGATTCATGGGGTTTCTCCGTGGTCTTTCGCGGCGCCTGAAACCTTTATCGCAAGTTGAGTTGACATTCCCGGAAGCCTGCCGCAAATTAGCATGGGAAAAATAACGAAAGCAAAAGAAAGAAGCAAATGCGAATCCTGTTTTCCCGATTGTGCTTGCTGATGCTGACAGCCTATTGCCTTGGGCAACACATGCCGGCAGCAAGTCGCCCCGGCGGTTTCAGGGTTTTAGGACCTGGCGGCGGGGGCGCAATGTTCAACCCCACGATCAGCCCCCACGACCCCAACACTGTTTTAGTCTCCTGCGACATGACGGGCGCCTACGTCACCCATGACGCAGGGCAGACCTGGCGCATGTTCAATCTGCGCGGGGTCGTCCGCTATTTCGTTTTTGACCCAGTGGATCCCGACACGATCTATGCCGCCACCAAGGTTCTGTGGCGTAGCACGGATGCCGGAAAGACGTGGAAGCTGGTTTACCCCAAGGCTTCCGCCATCAAGGAAATTCGCATGAGCTCCGACCATGCGGACGAGATCATCGTCGCGAACCCAGATCCGCTTGGAGAGATTGTGGCACTTGCCATCGATCCGGACGATAACCAAATCCTGTATGCAGCCTCGGCGCTAAGCAACAGGTTTGCGCTTTTCGTTTCCCGCGACGCCGGAAAAACATGGCTGGAATTTCACAGTTTGCCGGAACGTGCGCTGCACCTCTGGATTGATCCTCATTCGCCTCGCGACCAGCGGAGGGTGTACATCGCCAGCGCCCATTCGGTCTCTATTGCTACGGCGGCTGATTTCCAAACGCGGTCGATGCCGGCAGAGGCGACCGATGTGTCGCTTGGATTTCCGCATGAAGGCGAAGCAACAATTTACGCCGTATCGGAAACCAATCTGTTCGTGTCTCATAACGCCGGCGCGGACTGGGAAAAGTCTGAATTACCCGGCAGTGGCGCCAGATTCAACGCGGTTGCCACGAGTCGCGATCACCCAGCGGTTGCCTACCTTTCTTACAGCCACCTGCAGGAATCAAAGCCTCAGAGCGGAATTTCTTCAAGCGGCAAGCAATGGATGGGGGTCGCCAAAACTACCGACATTGGAAAGACCTGGCAGTTGATCTGGAAAGAGTCCGACCAAACCGCCGCCAACGTGCACGATGCGTGGATCAGTCCGCGTTTCGGACCGGGTTGGCCGGAAAATCCCTTGGCCCTCGTCGTTGCGGATAAGGATCCGAATCTTGTTTACACCACGGATCTAGGCCGCACCATGCGTACCTCAGATGGCGGTAAGAACTGGACAGCGACGTATTCCAATAAAGTGCCCGGCCATGAGTGGGCCTCGACTGGGTTGGATGTAACCACAAGCTACGGAGTTCATTTTGATCCATTCGACTCTAAGCGACAGTTCATCACCTACACGGACATCGGATTGTTCCGCACCGAGGATGGGGGACAGTCGTGGCAAAGTTCAACCTCCGGCGTCCCGGCGCGCTGGGTGAACACCACATACTGGGTTGTATTTGATCCCAAGGTTCGGGGGCGAATGTGGAGCGTCAACAGCGGCACGCATGACCTGCCTCGACCAAAAATGTGGCGGCATACTTCGGTTTTGCAGTATCGAGGGGGCGTCTGCCGAAGCGACGACGGAGGGAAGACTTGGGTGAAATCTAATAGCGGGATGGACGAGACTTCGCCCACTCACATTCTGCTCGATCCGATGAGTCCGGCCGACGCTCGCGTCTTATACGTAGCTGCGTTTGGCCGGGGCGTGTACAAGAGTAGCGATGGCGGCCGCACCTGGACGCTGAAGAATAATGGTATCTCTCAAAACCAGCCATTCGCATGGAGGCTAACCCGCGACTCAACTGGCACCCTGTATTTAATTTTGGCGCGCCGCTCTGAGGACGGCAGTATTGGCAATGAGGGAGATGGCGCGATCTATCGCTCTCGCGACAACGCCGAGAGCTGGCAGCCAATTACGCTGC
>JAFAWN010000164.1 GCA_019241735.1 Terriglobales bacterium | reverse complement strand
CCGCCGCCTGGAATATTTTTCGATGGATGCCGTTTGGAGCCAGCCTGCTGAAGTTTGTCTTTGCGAAATTCGTGCGCCAGGACCAGCAAACCATGGAGCAGCAGTCGGAAGGCTTGCGGCACAATCCTCACCTCATGCTGATCGATGACGCCGACCGTCCGGCGAAATGGTACTTCGCGCTAAAGGCTGCATATCTGGAGTCGAAGCGCACCGGTGAGCCGATGAAGCATCCCATGGCCGGGCCGGTGACGCTGAAGTGGCGAAGCTAGGCGCCAACCTTCAGGCTGCTGTCAGCCATTGCATCGCCTCTTCGCGGGTGTTGAAGGATGGAAGGTTTCTTTGGGAAAAACTCTTGAAATTGTCGTAGTAAACGCTGGGCAGACTCTCCGTGCCCACCCAGGCAGCGCGGTTGACGTAGGGGCGATCAAGCACCAGCAACTCCTTGATCCGGGTTATCACACGCTTATCAAACTGGGCACCGGTAAAATCGGCAAGCACCAGTACCGATCCTTGGGCTTCGCCTTTAAGCAATCCGCGGAATTCTTCAAGCAGGGCCAGCATCTCCTCTGCTGAGCAGTTGGTGAAATCCACGAGCAGGATTTTCTTGCCTTGGTGCTCGAAGAACCGGGCGCGTTTTTCCATACGAAGTACCGGAAAGATTTTATACTGGAAACTTTTTGGACTCAGTCTTGCAGCAAAGACTCGATAACTTTGTAACTGTCGTCAAGCGCGGCGCCTAGTCCCTGGGCGTTGTTCCCGCCCGCCTCAGCCATATCCGGACGGCCACCGCCTTTGCCGCCAACCTTCTGTGCCACCGGCCCGATGATTTTCCCCGCCTGGAGTTTGCCAGTGAGGTCTTTGGTGACGCTGACGATCAAAGCGGCATTGCCATTGTTTGCGGAGCCGAGAACTACGACGCCGGATCCGAGTTTGTCGCGTAGTTGATCAACCAGGGTGCGCATTTGCTGCCGCTCGAGATTATCCTCGCGGTGTGCGAGTACCTTTACGCCACGCACTTCTTTCACGTTCTCGTTTGCCGCGGCGACGCTTGAGGACGCGGACTTCATCCGCGCCTGATCGAGCTCACGTTGCAAGCGCTTGATCTCGGAATCCTTCTTTTCCAGTTCCAGCTTGAGCGCCTCCGCAGGCGATAAAGCAGCGTCGTGGGAAGACGACCCCTGCTTCCGCGGCTTTCGCGAAGCCGTGGTTCCGGCGAAACTTGCCACGACGTTTTCGAGTTGATGGTCCTGTTGGAAGTGACGCAAAGACCCTTCACCAGTAACCGCCTCTATGCGCCGGATGCCTGAGGACACGCTTCCCTCTTTCAAAACTTTGATGAGGCCGATTTCGCCGGTGGCTTCGGTGTGTGTGCCGCCGCAAAGTTCGGTTGAGAAGTCGCCGATCTTGATAACACGCACCCGGTCGCCATATTTTTCGCCGAAAAGCGCCATCGCTTTGTATTCGTTGATCGCAATATCAATCGGCACGTCGGGAATAACTTCCACCTTCTGATTGCGCAAGACTTCTTTGTTGATGAGATCTTCAATGTCCTGCAATTCTTCATCCGCGACGCCGGTGAAGTGGGAAAAATCAAAGCGCAAATGGTTCGGAGCGACCAGCGAGCCCGCCTGCTTGACATGCTTGCCCAGAATTTCGCGTAAGCCCGCCTGTAGAAGATGCGTGGCAGTGTGGTTGCGCATGGTTGAGTGGCGAATGTCAGTATTGACCACGGCATCAATCTTGTCGCCTACGTGGATGGGATGTTTGACTACAACCTGATGCGCACGAACGCCCTGGATCGGGTAATAGCATCCGGTCACCTCCGCGACCACGGTGTTGTGGTCAGCAGAATATAGCCATCCGCGATCGCCGACCTGTCCACCGGATTCGGCATAAAACGGAGTGTGGTCGAGAATCACCTCGCCCTCTTCGCCGAGGTTAATTTCGTGGACGCCTTGTCCCGCTTTAATAATCGCCAAAACTTCAGATCCGTTTGAGCGGGTCTGGCGGTAACCTTCAAATTCTGATTTGGGCAGCTGCTGGTAAGCGGGATTC
>JAFAWN010000463.1 GCA_019241735.1 Terriglobales bacterium | reverse complement strand
TGAAACCCTATAGCCTCTGCCAATTCTTCGATGGGAAAAGGACTGTAGGCATCGATCCTTTTATATCCCGCTTCATAGGTCTGGCGCGCAGCCGCGACTAGGGTGGTCGGGGAATCAAACTCTGCCATCATGCCGTAGTTCCCCGTGTGCTTCATTCAGGCTTGACCTCGGCTTGCGGAAGCAATTGCCGCATTTCAAAGATCGAGATCATGGGCAGAATCCGGACAAAAAGGAACATGCACGCCAGGAAGAAACCGATTGTTCCGATGTACGTCATCCAGTCCCAGCGCGTCGGATAGTACATTCCCCATGATGAATTCAGGAAATCGCGTTGCAGACTGACCACGACAATGACAAACCTCTCCAGCCACATACCAACCAGGATCACGCCGGATATAACGAATAACCAGGCCGGATTCGAACGCAATTTGCGGATCCACAAGACTTGCGGAATAAAAATATTGCAGGCTAGTAGGGAAAAATAAACGGCGCGATAAGGCCCATGGAGCCGGTTCCACAGTAAAAAAGCGTCAGACCGATTGCCGCCATACCATCCCATGAATGCTTCAATTCCATAGCCATAGGCCACGATTAACCCGGTAGCTAGCATCACCTTGGCTGAATTTTGCAGGTGGCGCTCGGTTATGAAATCTTCCAGGCCGTAAAACTTCCGGATGGGAATTGCCAGCATCAACACCATGGCGAAACCCGAATAAATTGCGCCGGCAACAAAATAAGGAGGGAAAATTGTAGTGTGCCAGCCCGGAACAATGCCGATTGCAAAATCGAAGCTAACAACGGTATGTACTGAAAGCACCAACGGCGTCGCAAGTCCCGCCAGGAGAAGATACGCAGTTTCGTAACGGCTCCAGTGACGCGCTGAACCCCGCCAGCCCATTGCCAGAATTCCGTAAATCATCTGCAGCGCTCGGTTGTGTGAGCGATCACGCAAGGTGGCAAGGTCGGGAATCAATCCCACGAACCAGAACAATAATGAAGTTGTCGCGTATGTAGAAACCGCAAACACATCCCAGACCAGGGGGCTGCGAAACTGCGGCCAATAATTCATCGTATTGGGATAAGGAAACAGCCAGTAGGCCAGCCATGGGCGGCCCAGGTGAAGCACCGGGAACATGCCAGCGCAGGCGACCGCAAACAATGTCATAGCTTCGGCGAAGCGGTTAATCGAGTTCCGCCAGGACTGACGCAGCAACAAAAGAATCGCAGAAATGAGTGTGCCGGCATGGCCGATACCGATCCACCACACAAAATTTACGATCGCGAATCCCCACCCAACAGGGATATTCACTCCCCAGATGCCCACTCCCCGAATGAACAGGTAACTAATGGCGTACAACAAAACCATCGTGAGCAGAAAGGAAAAACCGAATCCGACCAGCCAGCCATTTGAAGTTGGGCGGGTCAGAACAATGGAGCTGATTTTGTCGGTGACTGTGGCGAAGGTATGCCCGGGCTCGATCACAGGCGCGCGCGGCGCCTTCGTTTCTACGACTTCGATCTGCTCGTCAGGTCGCAGCGCCATGACTGTAGTTAACCTTCCAGCTCCGGATTCGGATTGCGAATCTCCGCCAGGTACGTGGTGCGCGGACGCGTGTTCAATTCCGCCAGCAGACTATAGTTGCGGGGATTGCTTTTAAGCTTCGAAACCCGGCTGTTCGGATCATTGATATTTCCAAAAATGATTGCATTCGCCGGACACGATTGCTGGCATGCGGTCTGTAGTTCCCCGTCTTTAATTGGGCGGTCTTCGCGCTCCGAATCGATGCGATGCTGGGTGATGCGCTGCACGCAATACGTGCACTTTTCCATCACTCCACGACTACGCACCGTCACATCGGGATTGCGCATCATCTTGTACTGCGGCGTCTCCCAATCCTGGAACAACATAAAGTTAAATCGGCGCACTTTGTAGGGACAGTTATTCGAGCAGTAGCGTGTCCCCACGCACCGGTTGTAAACCATGTCGTTCAGTCCTTCGGTGCTGTGCACCGTAGCGCCCACTGGGCAAACGAGCTCACACGGCGCGTTTTCACACTGCATACAGGGAACCGGCTGGAAGTAGGCCTTCGGATTATCGCGGTCGCCCTGATAATAGGCATCCACACGCAACCAGTGCATGTGGCGTCCGACGACCACCTGGTCTTTCCCAACGACCGGAATATTATTTTCTGACTGGCAGGCGACTATGCAATTGTTGCAACCGATGCAAGCGTTCATATCAATCGCCATGCCCCAGGCATTCGCTTCCTTCTTATAGTCGTACCCTGGATATAAGGTCAGCGACGGTGGCGGCTCATCTTCTTTAGCAAACGAGGGCTCCTTGCGATATTCCTCAAGGCTCGCCGCTTGGACCAACGGACGGCTGTCGCCGTTAGGCGTTTCCATTGTCTGGTAGCCCTGGGTTGATGCGAGCTTGTAGGTTTGGCCGGTCTTCGAAATTTTTACTCCCGACATAAACCACGGCGCCGCACTCGAACGGAGTAAGTAAGTATCGAAACCCACGGCAGTTCCCGCACGCCCGGCACGACGCCGGCCATAACCTAAAGTGACCGTGACTGAATTGTCGGGATTTCCAGCCTGTATCCACACTGGGACCGTGAGTTTGGCCCCACTTAATTCCAGCTCGACCATGTCTTCGGATTGAAGTTGCAGCCGCTGCGACAGAGCCGGACCGATCAGTAGCGGGTTATCCCAAGTGATTTTCGACATTGGCTTGGGCAACTCCTGAAGCCAGCCATTGTTGGCAAATCTCCCGTCGTAAATTGAAGGGTCCGGACGGAAATTTATTTCGATGGATGAAGTATCGATTGCGGCCTGTGCAGCAGAACCGGCAGCCTTAGCGGATACAGATTTTGGCGCGAATGCAGTTCCTTCAACCCAGCCGTTGTGCAGAGATTTGCGCCAGAACGAATCGAAATCTGCGCCAGTGTGCTGTTTCTTCCAGTAGCCTTGTACGATGTCGTGCCCGGAAACCTCGGTCGCCCCGCCCAGCAATGCCACGACTTCGTAAATGCTTCTACCGCCATAAAGCGGAGCGATCAAGGGCTGCACGATGCTAACGGTCCCGTCGTACGCGCGCGTGTCCCCCCAGGCCTCTAGGTAATGCGTCTCGTTCAAATGCCAGTGGCAGAGCTCGGCGGTCTCATCGTCATAAAGTCCCAAGTGCACGCGCGTTGGAATGTTCGTGTTCTTTAGGGCGTCTGCAAATCCGATGTCCGCGGGTGCATCGTAGGCGGGGTTTCCGCCCAGAATGAACAGTAGATCAACTTTGCCCCCGCGCATGTCCGCAACTAATTCTTTCAGCGACTCGGTCTGGTTTACGGTATTCGCGCTAACTGGCTCGGTGTAAAAAACGGTCTTCCCTACATTCCCCAGTTTCTGATTAATCGCGTGCGCGAGCGCGTGTACCGCAGGCGGCTGATGATCCCCGGCAATCACGATGCTTGAGCCGGAATGATTGTTGAGGTCGTTAACTATTGCGCCCAGAAACTTCTGCTGATCCGCCGACAACCCGCCGCCGTAATTCTCCGAAGCCGAAGCCAGGCTGCGCGCAAATCTTTCGATCTGCGAGGCCCGCGTCGCCAGCCGGTGGTCGGCTTTTGCCCCGGTGGAACTCATCGTGCTCTCGATCACGTACAGCCGGGTCATTGCTCCATCGGGATTGCGTCTCTGCGCAAAGTCGCGCGCATAACGGGTAAACCCTGGGAAGCCTGAAGATAGAAAATCGGCGTCGAGTGAAACGACCACCGCCGCTTGATCAAATTTGTATTGCGTCTCGACCGGCTGCCCAAAGGCGAGCTTCGCGCCCTCGATAACGTTGTCCCTATTGACCGGCTCGTAGACATGCCACTTGGCTTGCGGATAAATCCGCAAGAGCGAATGCAACTGGTCAGCGAGCGTAGGCGAGGAAACTGCTTGCGTGAGTATCCGGGTGCCAGCCCCTTGCAACCCTTTTTGTATGCTCAGCGGGCCGCGCAGAGCCTCGCGAAATTGACCCCACGTGCGCACGTCACCGAGATATTGCACTGTTTGCGAGCGGTCGGGATCGTACATTCCGAGGATTGAGGCCTGTGCAAACACATCAGTCCCGCCCAAGCTTGCGGGATGCAGATCATTGCCTTCAATTTTGGTCGGACGATAGAGATTGCTTTCGACCAGCAGTGGGGTCGCGTATCCACCCAGCGTAAACGCGGTCGCGTAGAACATCGGCCGGCCGGGGATGACATCTTCTGGCTGCCTCACGTAAGGAACAATCGGCTCGAGGGGTTGCTTGGTGCAGGCGCTCATGCCCGCCATGGCGAGTGATGCTCCCATGAGCTTCAGAAATCCTCGCCTTGAGACCGCGTCCACCCACTCCGAAGCGCCTTTAGGGAACTCCCGGTGCATCATTTCCTGGAATTCCGCGCTGCCCGCAAGTTCCTCCAGGCTGCGCCAATACTCAGGGCCTTGCGTTCTCGCTATTCGGTCGGACACGGTCTTGAGATCGAGGCTGTCTCTCTTCGTCGGACAGACGTCCTCACGTAGCGTATTGTCGTTGTCATCTTTCATTCGCATTTCACTACTGCCCGTCTGTCCTCTATCGGTGGCAAGTTGAGCAACTGGTGATATCCGCGACCGTGCGAAGCTTGTACTTCTCCGCCAGCACGCGCCCCAGCGCGATCTGATCTGTGTACTCAGCGCCCCCCATCCAAACCGGCTTGCCGATTGCGGGCTGCTCGTATCGCATATTGAAAACCTGGTCGCGCGGACGCAGATATTTTTCCGGCTGGCGATGGCAGTCCAGGCACCACTCCATTTGCAGCGACGCGTAGTTATACATCAGCGGCATGCGGTCTACCGGGCCGTGGCAGGTATTGCAGCCCACCCCTTTGTTGATGTGAATACTGTGATTGAAGTACACGAAGTCGGGAAGATCATTCACCCGGTTCCACACCAGCGATTGACCGGTACGAAAACTTTCGCGCACCGGTTCGAGCATGGGCGCCTGAGTCCAGATCTGCGAGTGGCAGTTCATGCAGGTTTTTGTAGGAGGTATGCCGGCGAAGCTGGACGTTTCTACAGAAGTATGGCAGTAGCGGCAGTCAATGCCTAGTCCCGCAACGTGATGCTGGTGGCTGAAGGGGGCCGGTTGCGGCCGCGCTACCTTCGCGTAGGTCACATAAGGAGACCGCTGCAGCTCAAGCGCCGCCCACAACAGCGCACCCAGTAAAAACACCACGCCATAAATCGTTGCCCGCGAAATGGTGTTGGTGCTGCGATGAAAAATCTGCATCGAATCTGAGCTTTCAGGGAACCGCAGAGGTTCCGGGTTCGCGCAGCGTTGCTGACAAAAAATTAACGAGAATTGCGAAGTGCAAATAAAAAAACGCCAATTTTAAAACTGGCGATTATAGCAGCTTGAGTTGGGAAGGAACCAGAGAAAGGCGGGGGAATGTAACGCTAGCGTAGATTCATCACCAACAGTCTGGGTTCGGTCATCTCTTCGATAGCGTAGCGGAGTCCTTCGCGGCCGAGACCCGAATCTTTGATGCCGCCGTACGGCATGTGATCAATGCGGAATGACGGAATATCGCCAGCGATCAGACCGCCAACTTCCAGTTCCTCGTAAGCGTTGAACAACAGCTTAACGTCGCGGGTGAAAATCCCCGCCTGCAAACCATAAGCTGAATTGTTCACTTGCCGCAGCGCTTCATTAAGGTCGTCATAGGGCTCGACGGTGACCACCGGCGCAAAAATTTCCTGGCAATTGACTTTCATCTCCGGACGCGTCGCGGTCAGCACTGTCGGCTCAAGCACCGAGCCACTCCGCTGCCCCCCGCAGAGCAACCGCGCTCCGCCACGCACGGCTTCCTGCACCCAGTCGGACGCACGTACCGCGTCGCTTTCGCGGATTAGCGGGCCAAGGTCCGTTCCTGAATCCAGCGGATCCCCGCTTTTCAGTTTCTTCACCCCCGCCAGCAACAGCTCGGTGAATTTACTGGAAACTGAACGCTCCACCAGAATGCGCTGCACCGAGATGCATGTCTGCCCGGCGTACGCAAAACCCCCGGCCACACATCGGTCGGCGGCATACCCCAGGTCAGCGTCGCTGTGTACGATCACGGCGGCGTTGCCGCCCAGTTCCAGCACAACTTTCTTTTTTCCGGCGCGAGCCTTTATGTCCCACCCCACCGCAGCGCTGCCGGTAAAGCTGATCATCTTCAGGCGGTCATCACTTACCAGGAGTCCGGCATCTTCGTTCGCAAGCGGAAGCACATTCAAAGCGCCGTCCGGCCATCCCGCCTGCTGCACCGATTCAGCCAGCAATAGCGCGGTCATCGGGGTCTGCGGGGCTGGTTTCAACACCATGCTGCAACCGCTAGCGATGGCGGGAGCAACTTTGTGCGCCACCAGGTTCAGCGGAAAATTAAACGGAGTGATGCCGGCAATCGGGCCCAGCGGGAAGCGGCGAACAATCCCCCAGCGTCCGGCGGTATATTCCTGCCAATCCAGCGAAAGATATTCCCCAGGAATGCGCGTGCTTTCTTCCGCGGCAACGCTGAAAGTGAAAATAGCCCGCTCGACTTCGGTGCGCGCAGCCTTGATGGGCTTGCCCGCCTCGAGCGCCATGGTGTGGGCAAATTCTTCCTTACGCTCCTGGATATTCTGCGCCACCCGGCGCAGCACTCTCTGACGCTCGAATGCCGGCAGCCGGCGCGTCGTCCCAAATGCCTTGACCGCCGCCGCAATCGCGGCCTCTGCGTGTACACGTCTCCCTTGAAAGACGCGCCCCACCACCGATCCGTCGAACGGCGAGCGGATTTCAATCGCGTCACCATCCTCCACCCACTTGCCATCAAGAAGGAAGCCCTGCGTGCTTACCGGGGCGGCGGTCATGTCAGCCATGCGCGTTTCTTTCAACCTCCAAGCATGAGTCAAACAGGAGATTATAAACTCTTGCCGGACGCCATTTACGTGCGGCGGCTAAAGCGTGGGCCTCCAAATGCGGCCAAGATAGAAAATAGTTTTAACAAATTGCTCGGATCTCTTCTCCAAGTCGCTGCGCTGCTTCGACGCGGGAAGCTTACCTCCTTAGAACTGACTCAGGATTGCCTTGATCGCATCGCCAGACTCAATCCGATCCTTAATGCTTTCATTACTGTCACCGCCGAATCTGCCCTCGCACGGGCGAGTGAGGCCGATGCCGAGATTCAAGCCGGACACTGGCGCGGCCCGCTGCACGGAATACCGCTGGGGATAAAAGATCTGATCGACACCGCCGGTATTCGCACCACGGCAGCCAGTGCCGTATTTAAAGATCGCATTCCAGTGGAAGATGCCGAGGTGGTCCGCAAATTAAAAGTCGCAGGGGCGGTGTTGCTCGGTAAGCAGAACTTGCATGAATTCGCTTATGGTGGCAGCTCGCTCATCAGCTATTTTGGCGCGGTGCGCAATCCCTGGAACACCGCTTACATCGCCGGGGGATCCTCGGGGGGTTCAGCGGCCGCCGTGGCTGCGGATCTTTGTTACGGGGCGGTTGGGACCGATACCGCGGGCTCAATCCGGCAACCAGCCGCGTTGTGCGGCATCGTTGGCCTTAAACCCAGCTATGGACGAGTCAGCCTTCGCGGAGTAATCCCGTTATCTCCGTCGCTCGATCACGTGGGCCCGATTGCACGGAGCGTAGAGGACGCCGCGGTAATCTTCCAAGCCATTGCCGGACTTCCAAACGAACCGCTTCAGCTCCCAAAACAGCTTCGTATCGGCATCCCGCGCGCTTTTTTCTACGAGGACCTCGATCCGGAAATTGCGGAAGCGACGACTGAAGCTTTAAGCGTCCTAACGGAGAATGGCGCCCAACTACACGAGATCACGTTATCTGTTCCCACTGATCGCGCATTGGTGCGCGGGGAAGCGTACGCTTTTCATCCCGAGCTAATCGCTCGTAGCCGCGGACTTTATCAACCCGAAACCCTGCGTCGAATACTCGACGGAGAGGGCATCACCGAAGAAGAGCTCCAACAAAAATCCCTTGAACTTGAACAATCCCGCCGCGAAATTAAGAAAG
>JAFAWN010000229.1 GCA_019241735.1 Terriglobales bacterium | reverse complement strand
GTTAAATTGGAAATTCAGCGGGGACCGTGGGACGCGCACCGGCGCCGTCTTCCGCTCCGCCGGTCGTTCGACAATTTCGATCAGGCCACGTTTCACCAGGGTGGCGAGCGTGCTTCTTGGGATGTCTAGTTCGGTCAGCGCTTTCACCGCAACCTCGCCGCCGGCCGCGGCAATGGTGTCTAACAGCGTCTTCTGATTGCTGTTGAGTTTTCCCTCAACACTTTTTAATACTGCGACTTTCTCCGTGCGGGCTACGTCATGGACATCCGATAAATCTTCACGGGCGATCCATTTCTTGCGCAACATCCCGGCAAGTAAAAGTCTGGAAGCGCCGGTGGCGGTGCGCAACGTGGATTCCCAGGCTGAATCGCGGGCAGCCAGATAATCCAGGACTCGAACTTCGGCCAGTTGCTCGTCCGGAGTTTTACGCGCCCGGCGCGACGATCCCACCGTTCCCGCAGCATGCAGGGCGGCATGACCGTCCTCGGTAATCCGAAATCCGATGGTGCGTTTAAATTCGGCGCTCAGCGGCAGCATACTGCGAAACACATCGCCCAAAGGCGCAAGATAATAATCCGCCACCCATCGAGCCAGGCGGAGCAACGCCGCATCCAGCACCGGAGTGTCGTCTAAAACGCTGATCAAATCCTTGGCTTGAACTGAAGGCTCGCGGTCATGCAGCTCCAGTACGATGCCAGATAGCCGCTGCTGGCGGAAAGGTACGAGGACGCGGCCACCAATGACAGGATGCGCTCCTTCTGGAACCGCATAGGTAAAAAGCGAGTCCAAGGGAACGGGAAGCGCAACGTCGCAGAAGCGAGGCATCGCTGAAAGAATAACCGAGAACTCTGGCTCAGGGCGGCGGCGAAAAACTCGTCACTATGTTCCACGTGGAACATTCCGGCGCACAACTAGGAATTATGTTCCACGTGGAACATTCGGGCGGAGAACGCGGCATTCAGGAGTAACTTTAAGCTATAGGCAACTCAGCTGGGCGGTTCCACCGCCGGCGCTGCCGGAATTTCGGCGGCCGGCAGGGATGGCATCGGCAGGTTCAATTCCTTCATCACCATTTGCAGGTCTTTCCAGGTTTCTTTCTTCTGCCGGGGGTCGCGCAGCAGGAACGCAGGATGATAGGTGACGGCGAGCCTGGTGCCGCGAAAGTCAAACCACCGGCCGCGCAACTCCATCATTGGGGCGTTGACGGCGAGCAGAGTCTTGGCCGCGACTGCTCCCAGCGCGACAATCACCTGGGGATGAATCGCCTCGATCTGGCGCATCAAAAACGGAGAGCAAGTATCACATTCATCCCGCTCGGGGGTGCGATTTCCCGGTGGACGGCATTTGATGATATTGGCGATGTAAACGTCGTCGCGCTGAAGTCCCATGGCCTTGATCATATTGGTAAGCAACTGCCCGGCACGGCCGACGAACGGTTCGCCCTGAAGGTCTTCGTCCGCGCCCGGCGCTTCGCCGATGAACATCAGATCTGCCTGAGGATTGCCAACGCCAAATACGATCTGCTTGCGGCCCTGCTGATGGAGTTTGCATCGGGTACAGTCTCCGATGTCCTCGCGAATCAAACGCAGGGCCTGGAGGGGGTCTGTGGCTGCTACGGAGTTCCCGATAATCACAAGGGGGTCGGGCGTCGAGGGAATCGGCCGCCGATAAAAGTCGTAGATGCCGAGCTCGTGGTAAAAGTCGATGCGCTGACGGAGAGCGCGCTTTGTTTCGGAGTCAAGAGATGAAGGCATTTTCCTCAGGAGCCAAAAGCAGATTCCTCGCTACGCTCGGAATGACAAACTACAGTATGTAAATTAGTGTGCGGAGCTAGGTTACTGCCACATTCCTCAGCTTTACCACCTGATCAAGGACGCGCTGCGCGACCTCCCACTTTGTGGTTTCCGGGACTTCCACGACTTCGGTCTGGGTGATTATCGTAACCGCGTTGCGCTCGGAGTCGAACCCGACACCCTCCCTGGAGACATCGTTTACAACGATAGCATCCAACGATTTTGCAATCAGTTTCTTGCGCGCGTTTTCGAGAACGTTTTCGGTTTCGGCAGCAAAACCGACAATCAGCTGCGAAGTCTTCTTCCTGGATACATCCGCCAAAATGTCGGACGTGGGTTCCAGTTCGAGCGTCATGTTATTGCTGGTGCGCTTAAGCTTCTGGCTTGCCGCGGCCCGCGGGCGATAGTCTGCAACCGCTGCGGTCATGATGATCGACGTGGCTTGGGGGAAAAGGTCCAGAACGGCTTCATGCATCTGCCCGGCAGTTTCGACGCGCCACACTTCCGCCGATCCGGGCTTCAAATCTGTGGGACCAGTGACCAGCAGCACACGCGCTCCCCGCCGTGATGCAGCCTCAGCCAGCGCGTATCCCATGCGGCCGCTGGAGCGGTTCGTAAGATAGCGCACGGGATCAATTTTCTCTCTGGTGGGTCCGGCGGTGATCAAAATTGTTTCCGAGGCCAGGTCCTGCGAGCACCCCAGAGCTTCGAGCGTTGCGGAAATGATCAGCTCATTTTCCGCCAGGCGACCTGTCCCGGTCATGCCGCAGGCGAGGTAGCCGCTGCCCGGTTCGATAATCCGTACCCTACGCTGTTTCAAAATGCCGATGTTGGCCTGGGTGGCGGCATGATTCCACATGTTCACATTCATCGCGGGCGCTATAACGGTAGGCGCCGTAGTGGCAAGGTACAGCGTGCTCAGAAAATCGTCCGCGACACCATGAGCAAGCTTGGCGATCAGGTCAGCGGTGGCAGGCGCGATGAGGAAAGCGTCG
>JAFAWN010000134.1 GCA_019241735.1 Terriglobales bacterium | reverse complement strand
TCGTCGTCTAGAAGTGGATGTTCAAGCTCAGGACGAAGTCTTTCGCCAGGCCTTCGATGTTCTCAGACAAGGCATTGAGCGGGGGAGCTTCCCAGCAGCCTCGCTGGCCATCAATTCTGCTGGCCGGCTGGTAGCTTTAAAGGCTTTGGGGCGATTCACCTATGACGCAAGCTCGCCGCTCGCATCTACCGATACCCTATTTGATCTGGCTTCGCTCACCAAAGTCGTCGCCACAACGCCAATGGCGATGCTCCTCTATCAACGCGGAGTGCTCGATCTCGAGGAGCCGCTCGCGGGGGTATTGCCGGAATTTGCCGGCGATGATCCCCGTCGGCGGAAAATCACCCTACACATGTTGCTGGCCCACAGTTCAGGGTTACCTGCCTATGAAAAACTCTACCTGCGGGCAGCCGACCGAGAAGCATTGGTGCGCGAAGCCCTGCGGGTGCCCTTGAAAGCTGACCCGGGAACCCACTCTGAATACAGTGACATCGGCTTTATCCTACTGGGGCTGGCACTGGAGAAAATAGCTGAAGAGCCCATTGATCAGTTTTGCCAGCGAGAAATCTTCGGCCCGCTAGGAATGGCCCACACCGGATTTCATCCTCCCCCGCCATGGCATACTGCAATTCCTCCAACAGCCGACGATCATGACTTTCGTAGGCGAAAAATCCAGGGTGAAGTTCAGGATGAAAATGCCAGCATCATGGCCGGGGTTGCGGGTCATGCCGGCCTGTTTTCGAGCGCTTGGAATCTAGCCATCTTCGCCCAGCTCATGATTCATGGTGGAGTTCCGATTTATGTCCCCGAAGCGCTGGCCCGGTTTGTCCGACGAGAGAACTTCCCACCAGGTACGTCTCGAGCGTTAGGGTGGGACACACCTTCTTCTCCTTCGCAGTCGGGAAAATATTTCTCTCCCACTTCCTATGGTCATCTGGGCTATACCGGAACCTCTCTGTGGATTGACCCACAACGGGGACTAGCAGTCACGTTGCTGACCAACCGTACATGGCCGGACTGTTCGAATCAGGCTATCCAACAAATTCGCCCCCGTTTTCACGATAGCGTGATTGAGGCCCTCGAACTCGAGAAACCATGAATTCCCACTGAGAAGCTCAATGCGCCGCAAAGAACTGGATGAGATTCGAACCCTACGCTCACTCGCTACCGAACAACCCAATCCGTTTTCGGCGGGGCTCGAGGGAAAATCGGCTCTCGATATCGCCCGCGTTATCAATCGCGAAGATCAAAAAGTCGCAGTGGCGGTTGAATCCGCATTGCCTCAGATTGCGCGCGCCATTGATTGGATTGCGGAAGCTCTATCGACGGGAGGGCGACTGATCTATGTGGGAGCCGGCACCAGCGCGCGCATTGCCGCTCTCGATGCGGTGGAATGCCCTCCCACCTACAACACCGACCCCAGGACGGTCCAGTTTGTGGTCGCTGGCGGGACCAAGGCTCTGGCTTCGGCGGTGGAGAGCAATGAAGACTCACGTGCTCTCGGGGTTCGCGAAATGCGCAAAAAGCGTCCGGAAAAAAGCGATGTAATTGTGGGTATAGCGGCCAGCGGGCGCACTCCTTTCACCGTAGCGGCGATCGAATGGGCGAGGCGCGCAGGTGCAAAGACCGTTGCTATTACCTCCAATCCAGATACTCCCCTGGAACGCGCCGCCCAGCTGGCCATTGTCGTCGAAACCGGGCCCGAGGTGGTGGGCGGTTCGACTCGCATGAAGGCGGGGACCGCACAGAAGATGGTATTGAACATGCTTTCCACCGGGGCCATGGTCCGTTTGGGATTCGTCTACGGCAATCTCATGGTGAACCTACATCATGGCAACACCAAATTAATTGATAGGTCGATCCGAATCTTGCAGCAGTCATTAGCATTGCCGAGAGGACAGGCGAAACAGATGCTACGAGCGGCTCATAACGACGTACCCGCGGCCATTGTGATGGCCAAAGCGCGAGTATCGCGAGAGCAGGCCCAAGACGCGCTGAAAGCAGCGCGTGGTCACGTGCGCAACGCCATCCGACGGGCGGCTCTAAGCAAGGAGCGCAGTTGAGCAAATGCAAGTGTTTGCAGATTCGAGCCCTGGAATTAACGTCAGGGGGGCCGGCCGGAGACGCCGATTATTGTGTTGTCGGTAGAATCGTCATTTCGGCAGCCGACAGAGAGACCGGACGCCTATGGCGCGCATGGTTCGGCTCTTTATGGATAAATTTGTAATTCGCGGTGGAAACCCGTTGCTCGGAACGGTTCGCATCAGTGGGGCCAAGAATGCCGCCCTGCCGGCGATGGCTGCCGCCCTGCTGACCGAGGAACCTGTCGTTCTGGAGAACATTCCCCAGGTGCGCGATATCGAGACCACGCGCA
>JAFAWN010000398.1 GCA_019241735.1 Terriglobales bacterium | reverse complement strand
TGGCGTCTTTGCGGGGAGGACTGTATCCAAGTATCAGCGGCGATTTCCTTTTTAGCCACCACTCTCAGTTAGGCATACAGGGGGAAGTTGCCTGGCGCGCGAGTCAGGAAAACTTTGGCGGCGGCGAGCCCTACCGGCCCATTTTCTGGGATTTCAACGGTATCTGGGCCCCCCGCTTCGGCAAAGCCGCGACCGGCGAATTGATGGCTGGAATCGGCGCCGAATCGTCACGTTTCTACCAAAACGGGTACGTTTGCGGCTTTACCGGCTGCACCAACTACGTCAGCTACACACATTTCATGGGACATGTGGGCGGCGGGGTGCGCTTTTACCTGCATGGCGGACTATTTGTCCGGCCTGAGGCCCACTTGTATCTGGTGAACAACAACCAATATTTCAGCTCCAGCCGTGTGGGTCGGGTAGGGGTGTCGCTGGGATATTCGTTCGGACGGTAGTGTCTGAACCGTCGTGACCAGGGTCATATCCGCAGCTCGTTTTGCTTTGCAAAGCGGGCTGCGAGTGCTACTGTGGAACCTGCCAACCGCCTCGAAGAATGGTGGGTTGGCAGGGCAAACTCCGTGAGCGATCAAACGGCATTTTTCACGCCTCATCCCAGCCTCAGCGACGATGTGAATCGCCACATTATCCAGTCGGAAATCGAAGGCGGAGTGTTTTTGCAGGATTTGGCGCCCGCCACCGAGCTTCAGATCCATACCAAGAACCACTGCTACCGGGTTGTGTTTTTAGGGGAAAGTAGCGCCCTGATTTCCGGACACCCGGAGTACTGTCCCAACCCCACTTTGGTTGCCATCGCCGGCTCGACCTGGGGTGGTTCTATGCTGAAAATGCGTTTTCTGGGACGGGGTATGCACCTCGAGTTTCTCCACCCTGAATACCGCACCCCTATTGTCACTTCCGCCATTCAGGAAATCCGCGAATGTATGGGATCACCTATCTCGCAAGTTCCAGCGCTGGCTTAGGTTTCTGTTCTCCCGATCCACAATGAAAAATGCGCCGGGGGTCCGGCGCACTCGTTCCAACAAGAACGCTGATTAATAGCTCATCGAAGCCTTGTTGCTGGCTACATCTTTAGAAGTCATATCGAACGTGAGCATGAATCCGTTTGTGCCCTTGAACTCAAACGCGTTCGGGCCTTCCCGGTAGGTTTCAATCTCGTTCGGCATCATGATAAAGCCGTCATTCCGAGGCGTTCCCCAGTACCTGACGTTTTTCAGTACCGCCGGATCATCAGTCATGCCTTGAAACCGTTTGAGTTGAACCTCGGCGGTCTTGCCGCCATTAATCGTTGCGTGCGCATGGTCCTTGTCGAATGTCCAGGTATCTATATCCCCTTCGGCGGTCTGAAACGACTTCCACTTCACCGGAAAAACGTGCCCTAGGATGTCGCCCAATGCCTGGCGCTGTTGCGGCGTCGTCGCCTTATCAAACGTCACCAGAGCCCGTTCCATCTGGCCTTGCGAGAAGTCCCCGCCCAAGTCCCCGGAAATCCAAAACTTTGCGCCATCGAGGCTGGTATCGCCGTAGTGGCCTTTGTTGACCTTGTAAGCGTTGTTGAACTTGCAAAAATGTTCGACCTTGCCGTGCTCGTGATGCGCCGCCGGATGCGAGTTGAAATAGCACACGCAGAACTCTGGGCAGCTGCAGGCCTCGATCGCAGTGGCATTGATCGCCCAGTCGGCGTTCGATGAAGAAGTATGGCCTGCGGAAACAGCAAGCAGAGCCATGATTGCTATCAGTGGCACTTTACGCATGTGAGTTACCCCCTTCCGGGGTGGAATTATCCCCCTAAACCGAAGGTCGCACAAGCCAATGAAAAGCCATGCCCAGCTTCGGGATATGCGGGAAGTTCACTGCCTGGGCATTCCTGGGGCAAACTCCTAAGCAAAATAAGAAGGGCGGACCCGGTGGCCGCCCTTTTTATCGTTTAACTGCTTACCGCGACAACACCAATTAGAAGGTGAAGTCTTCCTGAGTGCACTTGCACTGACCGCGGCCGCTGCCCAGGATGAGGGCATACTTGCACAGCGTGCCCAGTGTCCATAGCTCGGAGGTAGACAAGTTAGCATCCTGCACCTGGGTCTCGGTTACGGCAAACGGACCCTGCGGAATTGCATAGTTGTTCAAGCTTACCGAATCAGTTCCGAAAAGAGGAGCTGAGGCGAATTGACCCAATGCCTGAACGTGTGTTTCCCAACCGCGAATTCCAGGAGCCGGGATCGGGAAGGTTGGGTCAGGAATCGCAGACGAGATGATCTTAATCAATCCGAAGTGGTTAACGAAACCAGTGACGGGCCGATAAAGCAGCTCGCTGTTGACGTCTTCGGAAATGATTCCGTCCGCGGTGATCGGGCAAGAGCAGCAATCCTGCAGCTCTTGACTGTTATCGAACACGTAGAGGTCAGCCCATAGCGTGCCCGAATTAGTTGGCGAAAGGGTGCATACGCCGCTCAGTGTGCAGGTGAATTGGTTGCCGCCATCATTGGCCAGGCGAAGTTCCCCGAGGGGGGCTTTGGCTGACTGGAAGTTGGCGTTGGAATAATAAGCGAGCATGTAGGCGCTGTTTTCGTTGTTCTGATTAGTAGGCGTGCCTTGGGCCATAGCCATGGCGGAACACATCACCACAGCGATAGCCAGTATGGGAAGCAGAGAAATTTTACGCATTTGGAAAGATCCTCCTAGACCAGTTTTTTGGGTATTGCGCCCGCCGGCTGGGGGGACGACCTGATAGCGCGCTGAGGAAAATGTAATTGTTGCTGATGTCTTTACAAGTGCCCATACCGGCTTCGCCGAAGGCACTACGACGTCTCAGCTAGCCCAAATGGGTGTGTCGGAAAGACACAGTGACTGGAATCACACTTTTTCCAGCCAGAGTCAGGGTAAATAAAAAGGGCGGACCTGGTGGCCGCCCTTTTTATCGTTTAACTGCTTACCGCGACAACACCAATTAGAAGGTGAAGTCTTCTGGAGTGCACTTGCACTGACCGCGGCCGCTGCCCAGGATCAGGGCATACTTGCACAGCGTGGCCAGGTTCCATAGCTCGGTGCCGGACAGGTTAGCATCCTGCACCTGGGTCTCAGTTACGGCAAACGGACCCTGCGGAATTGCATAGTTGTTCAAGCTGACCGAATCAGTTCCGAAAAGAGGAGCTGACGCGAATTGACCCAATGCCTGAACATGTGTTTCCCAGCCGCGGATTCCAGGAGTCGGAGTCGGTGTGGTTGCATCCGGACCGCTCGAAGACGAGATGATCTTAATCAATCCGAAGTGGTTAACAAAACCAGTGACGGGCCGATAAAGCAGCTCGCTGTTGACATCCTCGGAGATGATGCCATCCGGGGTAATCGGGCAAGAGCAGCAATCCTGCAGTTCCTGGCTGTTGTCGAACACGTAAATGTCAGCGTAGAGGGTGCCGTTGCTGTCGCCATCATTGGCCAGGCGAAGCTCCCCGAGAGGGGCTTTGGCTGACTGGAAGTTGGCGTTGCTGTAATAGGCCAGCATGTAGGCACTGTTTTCGTCGTTGACGTTAACAGGCGTACCTTGGGCCATAGCCATGGCGGAACACATCACCACAGCAATAGCCAGTATGGGAAGCAGAGAAATTTTACGCATTTGAA
>JAFAWN010000373.1 GCA_019241735.1 Terriglobales bacterium | reverse complement strand
TACTCCTAGATCGTTCCCCGTTAACAGGAGCGCCAGAATTGCCCCCACGCCGGCCGATGGAAGCGTCGAGAGAATCGTTATGGGATGGATGTAACTCTCATACAGCACGCCGAGAACGATATAAACCGTCACGATTGCCGCCACGATCAGCCACGGTTCTGATGCAAGCGAGTTCTGAAACGCCGCCGCCGTTCCTTGAAAGCTGGTGTGAACGCTGGCCGGTGTTCCTATGGCCTGCTGCGCCGCATCAATCGCCTTGGTCGCATTGCCCAACGATTCTCCGGGCGCCAGATTGAACGACAACGTCACCACCGGAAACTGCCCCTGGTGATTAATCGCCAGCGCCGCATTCGATGGCTCAAAGTGTGAAAACGCCGACAAAGGCACCTGGCTTCCCGTGCCCGACTTGACGTAAATGTCTTTGAGCGCGTCCGGATTCTGCTCAAACTGCGGATCCACCTCCAGCACTACGTGATATTGGTTTAACTGCGTGAAGATAGTCGATACCTGCCGCTGCCCAAACGCGTCGTAAAGGGTGTCATCAATTGCCTGCGGCAAAATACCCAGCCGCGATGCCGTGTCCCGGTCGATGATGAGATCTTCCCGCAGCCCGTTGTTCTGCTGATCGCTGGCTACGTCTCGAAGTTGGGGTAATGTTGCAAGCTTCGCGGCTAATTGCGAGGAAAAACGCGCCAGCTCGGTGGCATCAGCGTCTTCAATCGAATATTGAAACTGGGTACGGCTGACGCGGTCTTCCACGGTCAAATCCTGCACTGGCTGCATATAGAGCGTGATGCCTTCCATCTTTGCCAGTTGTGGTTGCAGTCTGCGGATCACATCCGACGCGGTCGAGCTTCGCTGATTTCGCGGTTTTAGATTGATTTGTATGCGTCCACTGTTGGGCGTCATGTTGGTGCCGTCCACGCCGATAAACGAAGACAGGCTGGCCACGTCGTGGTCCTGCAGAATAATGCGCGCGAGTCCCTGCTGCCGCTGGGCCAGCGCGGGGAATGAAATGTTTTCCGGCGCTTCTGAAATGCCCAGAATCACGCCGGTATCTTGCACCGGGAAGAATCCTTTGGGCACGACCACATAAAGAAACAACGTCAGCACCAGCGTCCCAAAAGTCACAATCAGCGTTGCCGTCTGGTGCCCCAGCACCCACTTCAGCATGCGCCCATAAGTTTCGATCACGCGATCGTAAAAGTTTTCCGAAGCCAGGTAAAACCGGCTTTCTTTCGAAGGGTCGCGCCGCTTGAGCAGCTTGGCGCACATCATTGGTGTCAGCGTAAGTGAAACCACCGCTGAAACCAGGATGGTAACTGCCAGCGTGACCGCAAATTCTCTAAATAAGCGGCCCACGATGTCGCCCATGAACAGCAGCGGAATGAGCACCGCAATCAACGAAACCGTCAGCGAGACAATGGTGAAGCCAATTTGCCCGGCCCCCTTTAAGGCCGCATCCAGCGGGGAATCGCCGGCTTCGAGATAGCGATCGATGTTTTCGATCATGACGATCGCGTCATCCACCACGAATCCGGTGGAAATTGTCAGCGCCATCAGTGTCAGGTTATTTAAGCTGTAACCCAACAGGTACATCACTGCGAATGTGCCCACCAGCGACAACGGAACCGCAACGCTGGGGATAATGGTCGCGGGAAGATTTCGCAGGAATAAAAAAATAACCAGCACCACCAGCACGACCGTAAGCATCAGTTCAAATTGAACGTCTTTCACCGATGCCCGAATGGTTTCCGTCCGGTCGGTTAAGATCTGCACATTGACCGCCGCCGGCAGCGAGCTTCGAATCTGCGGAAGCAGCTTTTTAATTCTGTCCACAACACTGATGATGTTCGCGCCCGGTTGCCGTTGAATGTTCACAATGACTGCCGGGATGTCATTCATCCATGCGGCCTGCATGGAGTTTTCCACGCCATCAGTGATGGTTGCGACGTCAGAGACCCGCACCGGCGCTCCATCTTTGTACGAAATCACAATCGGCGCGTACTGTGCGCCAGAGATCAGCTGATCATTGGCCCCAATGGTGTAGGCTTGGCGCGGCCCGTTCAGCGTTCCTTTCGCCTGGTCCACGTTGGCCTGCCCGAGGGCGGTGCGCATGTCTTCCAGGCTCAATCCGTAGGAGGCGAGCGCGGTAGGGTTAGCTTGAATACGCACCGCAGGCTTCTGCCCGCCACTGATGGAGACCAGTCCGACCCCCGGGAGCTGCGAGATTTTCTGCGCCAGCGTGGTGTCCGCCAGGTCCTCGACTTTGGAAAGCGGCAGCGTGCTCGACGTCAGTGCCATGGTGAGAATCGGCGCGTCTGCAGGATTTACTTTGCTGTAGATGGGGGGGTTGGGCAAATC
>JAFAWN010000346.1 GCA_019241735.1 Terriglobales bacterium | reverse complement strand
TGCGCCGGCCCATCCCGCGCCTACGACCATGCCGATAGCCGCAAGCTCATCCTCGGCCTGCACGATGGCGAATGTGGCCTTGCCGTCAGCGCCCACGCGGAAACGCTTCATGTATTCGATGATGCTTTCCGGCAACGATGACGACGGTGTAATCGGATACCAGCTCACGAAGGTTACGCCCGCGAAAACGCACCCCAAGGCGGCGGCGGAATTGCCGTCGATGATGATCTTGCCTTCCGTCTGGTTCGAGCGCTGGATGAAATATGGATCGCGTTTGGTGAGGCTGGACTCTGCGTAATCGAAGCCTGCCTGCACCGCTGCCAGATTCAGGTTCGCCGCCTTCACCTTGCGCGCAAATTGTTTGCGGATGGCTTTTTCGATTTCGGCCATGTCAATTTTGAGCAGGCTGGCAAGAACTCCGACGTAGATCATGTTCTTAACCAGCTTGCGCAGCTTGGCATCGGGGCAGACCGGGGCCACTAATTTGTCGTACGGGACGGCGTAAAACGTGAGGTCCTGGCGAAGCTGATGGAGGTTGAGGGGTTCGTCGTAAAGAATTGCGGCGCCCGGCGCGAGCGACATCACGTCTTCCTGCGCGGTTTCAGGATTCATTGCCACTGCAAAGTCGATTTCCTTCTTACGCGCGATGTATCCGTCTTTGTTGGCGCGAATCGTGTACCAGGTGGGAAGCCCCGCAATATTTGAAGGAAACAGATTTTTTCCCGAGACCGGCACTCCCATCTGGAATATGCTGCGCAAAAGCACAGTATTCGAACTCTGCGAGCCGCTGCCATTGACCGTCGCGACTTGAATGCTCATGTCATTGACAACTGGCGTCCGCGCGGCATCTCCGGAAGCTTCATGCAGCGCGATATCCGTAGTGGCCATCCCTACTCCCTTTCCTTTTGTTCAGGCGCGTTTATATCGGGCCGAATGCTCGCCCGCCGGCGCGAAAATGTGCAAGAAAATATCAAGGCGAACCTCAATTATACGGTATTCATATCCGCACTAGCGGCGCTGGCGAAGACTTTCGAGCTCAATGTATTCACAGATTCACTGGCTCGGGAAGCACGACCCGCAATCGTTATTTCGAGTTCACGCATCTATATTCCGAGCTGATTCGCAGATGCAATGAGGTGCAGATGAAGAGCCGAGCGCGAGGGTTATTTTCCCAATACGAAGACAGCTGGCTAGTGGATGGAGTTCGCACGCCCTTTGCCGAATACAACACCGTCCTAGGGTTGGTCTCTCCCATCGACTTGGGAATAAAAGTGGCGCGTGAGTCTCTTCGCCGCGCCGAAGTCCCGCCCGAAGAGGTCGATACCGTAATTGCCGGCAGCATGGCGCAGGCTTCTTTCGACGCATACATGTTGCCGCGCCATATCAGTATTTATTCCGGTGTCCCGATCGCCGTGCCTTCGCACCTGGTGCAGAGGGTGTGTGGGACAGGGATCGAATTGATCTTGCAGGCCGCGGATCTGATAAAGCTGGGCAAAGCAGATCTGGTTTTAGGGGTCGGTACCGAGTCAATGTCGCGCAATCCCATCGCCGCTTATACCCACCGTAGCGGCTTCAAACTCGGTCAGGTCGAGTTCAAGGATTTTCTCTGGGAGGCACTACTCGATCCCTGCGCGAAAGCCACCATGGGCGGAACCGCCGAAACCCTCGCGAAACGCCACAATATCTCACGCGAAGAAGTGGACCAGTTCGCTGCATGCAGCTTCGCCCGCGCCATCGCAGCGCAGAAGAATGGTTTCCTGGGCGGCGAAATTGTCCCTGTGATCAGTGAGACTTTTGACAGCGCCGGATATGCGTCCCGCGGCATCCAGCTGCCGCGATCGGTTGCGTCTTTCAATGAGGACAGCCACGTCCGGCCGTCGCCGTATGAAGTTCTGGCCAAGCTTCGCCCGGCATTTGGCGGAGTCCAAACCGGCGGCAACAGCTCCGGAGTCGTCGATGGAGCAGCGGCGGCCATCATCGCCTCGGGCGAGTTCACCCGCGCAAAAAATAAAAAGCCGTTAGCTAAGATTGTGGCTGGAGCCGCGGTCGGTGTGCCTCCGGAGATTATGGGGATCGGCCCGGTGGATGCGATCCGCGGGGTTCTCGAAGTCTCGGGATTAAAAATCGACCAGATCGACCGGTTCGAAATAAACGAAGCTTTCGGCGCGCAGGTGCTCGCCTGTCAGCGCGAACTTGGCATCGATCACGGGAAGCTTAACGTCAACGGGGGCGCCATTGCGATAGGGCATCCTCTGGGCGCGACCGGCGTGCGGCTGGCGGTGACTCTGGCCCGCGAGCTAAAGCGTTCCGGCGGACGCTACGGCATTGCATCAGCCTGCATTGGCGGTGGTCAGGGCATCGCAATGCTGCTGGAAAATAACTAGTCGAAACTAGCGAGCGCGCTCAGACACTCGAAAGATACATACTAACGTGCCTGCTTCAAGAGGTTTTCATAACCTTCCCGTCGTTGGATCCGAGCGTTTTGGCGTCTCAGTGCCGAACTGTTTTGCGTACTCCTCCACCAGGCGCTTCCAATCATGACGCTTCATGGCATTGGCGTCGACAATTCGGCCGATGGGATTGCCTTTGAGAAGGCGATCCAGAACGTCGAAAGCAATGTGCCAGCCCGCAGCGCCCCAAGCGATGAAGCGGCGATCGATATTGTGCCAAAGCGTTAGGCGCGTGCCTTTACCAAAGGCTTTAAGTTCCCACCGGATATCGCCGTACTCAAGCACTGTGGGTGAGTCTGCTCGTGTCACTTTCGTTTCAATCGGGGCGGCAGCTCCCACCCAGGTCAGCTTAACCGTCGCTCCAACTGTGCCAAGGCTTCCATCGGTCACAAAGGGCGCCCACTCCCGAAGCTGTGCCGGATCCGTAAGCGCCTGCCAGACTTTTTCCGGGGAATGTCGCAATTCTCGGACGAGAATGAGCGTCCACTTTTCTTCATCCTGTGAAACCCGATCGTCTTTTCCCCGCCCCTTGACAACTCGCGCCCCGCTGGCCGGACCTAGGGTGTATTGCTCGTGATCGGTCATGTTTTCGTCTTCCTGTTCTTCGAGAGTTCGATACTGTGTGGCCAAGCCTCAAAGTTATGAGCGTGACTGGCGCGACCGAGATCATAGTCGTGGACAGCGTTGGCATTAAAAGGCGACAGATCACTCCCCGTATTTTCGGAGCCGTCAGCCTCTCCATGTCTATCCTCTGCTTCCTGTCAATTTGCCTCACATATAAAACGTTCGCCATCATCCCACCGTATCTTTTTCCTTGGCACTATTCCTTACACAGCCTTCCTGTTGTGGACAGCCGGATGTGTAATTTTCAGTGTCATTGCCGGATTTCTGAGTTCACGACTTTGGTTCTTCGGAACAATCTGGGCGCGTTTACGCTCTTGTTTGCCGTGAGTGCTGCAGTCTAGTCCGCATCAGGGGCTGAATCCCACAACCGGGGCTAGCCAGGCATAACCTGCTTAGCCCTTACCATCTTTTCATCTCCGTAATCTGAATCAGATTCCCGCATGTGTCCTTCAGCATCGCGATAGTCGAGGCGGTCACGTCGGTAGGCGGCATGGTGAACTCGGCGCCCTTGGCTTTAATTCGCTCATAGTCGCCTTTGATGTTGTCTGTGAAGAACATGGCTGCCGGCTGATTCTGTTGAAACAATGCCTGCTGATACGCTTTGGCCGCCGGATTGTTATTCAATGCCAGCTGCAACTCAGTGCCGTCCGGTTCCTCAGGCGAGGCTACAGTCAGCCAGCGATAGGGGCCGTTACTGAAATCGCTCTTCTTGGCAAATCCCAGTACCTCGGTATAAAAGCTCAGCGCTTTGCTTTGGTCGTCTACATATAGGGTAGTCACTTTAATTTTCATTTCTTTTCTCCTATTACCGTTCGCGGATTAGGCCGCGCCCTCTTCCTGGTTTTTTTAGTTTGGTCTCTCGCTATCCGATCCAGATGGCGTTCGAGAGCATCCATGTGCGCGGACCAGAAGCGGCGGAACTGAGCCAGCCAGATGTCCACCTCCCGCAGCGGCTCAGGTCTGAGCCGGTAAAGTCGGCGTTGTGCGTCCACCGTTGATTCCACAAAGCCAGCCTCGCGCAGCACACGCAGGTGTTTCGACACGGCCGGCTGGGTCATGCGAAGCCGTCGCTCAATCTCTCCCACCGAACGCTCTGACCCCAGTAGAAGGCTTAGTATCGCCCGCCGGTTTGGCTCCGCAATGATCTCAAACGCGGATTGCATTGCAGGAATATACTTGATTACGTATATGCTTGTCAAGACATATACGATTAATGCGACGTCATTTTGAAGTACCTCCTGACTGATGCCAACTCATTCACGCAAAGCGTGGAACATGCCGCAGCCGGGAGTGCAGCGAGGGGGTATTTACAATTCAAATCTAATGTGGGA
>JAFAWN010000315.1 GCA_019241735.1 Terriglobales bacterium | reverse complement strand
TGAATGATCACGTGATTTTGAGTTAGCAGGGCCGATGTACCTGAGCCGCTCTCTTTTCAGTCCCTTCCCTTGGCTCAGGTTCTCAAGTGCGGGCTGGTAAGGTGACATGCTGAGGCGCACGCGACCGGCCTTCCTCAGCTTGCGGGCCAGGCGCTGATATCTCGCGCTTGGCCTTTGCTTTTGCGCCTGCAAGGGATCAAGTTATTTCGCTTCAGCGGAAGTCGCGTTCAGAATGATTGTAAGCGGGTTGGGATGTTCGGAACTGAGGTAGCGGTTCACGAGGAAACGCTGGCCATCTTTTGCGACGTCGTAGGTAAAAGTGTCTGTGGATGAGATAAACGCGCGCCCGCGGACCGGAAATAAGGACGCTGGGGTACCGCTGGAGAATGTTCCGTCAGTACTGACTGTTGCGGCCATCATCATTCCGGATTGTCCGATATAAAAAATCTCCTTGCCGTCGCCGCGCCATCTTGGCTCAGTGCCACTACCGCGCGAAATCTGCCATTTCCCCTCGCCTCCCGGGAAAGTTGTCACGTAAATCTCCCAGTCCCCGGATTCGTTGGATGCGTAGGCCACCCATTTTCCGTCGGGAGAAATCTGCCCATTGCGCGCCGATGCGGTTGTTTCGGCGAAGGGAACCGGCGCTCCGCCCTCGGCTGGCACAAGCACAAGCCCCGAAGCGTGAGTTGCAGTGCGGCGCGGGAAAAACATGGTACAGAGAATCTGCTTGTCGTCCAATGTCCAGGAGTTGGGCAAAATGTCCCCTAAGTTGTCCACAAGGGCCAGCGTCTTTTCCCGCTCCAGACCGGAAGCGGCTTTTGTTAACAACTTGGAAAGCGCTGACACCGAGCGGTAGGCAACCTTCTGTCCATCCCGTGACCAGAGGCCTACAGCCTCTTCACTGGGATCGAAGGTAAACCTGGAATTGGACCCTCCTTGCAGACTTTCCAGCCAAACGTCCACGTTGTTGGCCTTCAAGTCGGCGATGTCCACGGCCACCCGTTTACCATCGGGAGAGAGGATGGGGTTTGACAGCGTGCCGGGCTCTCCCACTCGTCCCAGTTCCTTGCCAGTGCGATCCACCCATGTCAGGGCCGACAAGGCAGACTGCGTGTTCGTGGAAAAAACCAGGTTGCCGCTTAATGATGACGAAAAAGCAGCCCAAACAATCGAAGGCTGAAAGCCCACTGATTCCGCGACCACGCGGGGTTCCTCTGAAATTGTTCCTTTCGACATATCGAAAGTAGAAGCCACCAACTGGCGCTTCTCATCCGCATAGAAAATCTGGCCGTTGGCCACACCGACAGTGGAGTGTGCCAGGACAACCAGCTTCTTTTCCTTGGAATCGATCGCGCCTTGGTAGATGCCGCTGGTGCGATCATCGGGACTGTTGCGGAAATTGCCCACCCAGAACAAAAAGCGTTTTCCGCCGGGCAGGAAAACAGGCCAGCGATGTGATTGCTCATCCGTGCCCACTGTTGTGATAGACGCGTCTCCAGTGCCGTCGGCGTTCACGCGTCTCAGACCCCCCTGTGATTCGGGCGTGTACACGATGACGTTTCTTGCGCCCCAAGCGCCACCACGGGGAAGATTAGCAACGGCGAGGACCTGCGGTGAGCCGCCCGAGGCAGGCATCTTAAACAGCCTGCCTTTGGCGAAAAATGCGACGTAAGCATCGTCGGGAGACCAAAAGGGATAGCTCACGCCCTCGGTCCCGGGCAATTCAACCGCAGTTGGCGAGCCGATGCGCTGCACGAAAAGCGAGGGCGCGCCGGTTTGCCGGTTGGGGGATACGAAAGCGAGCATCTGCCCGTCCGCGGATAGGGCAGTCTGGCTGACTTCTCCCGGAACCGGCAGGGAAAACTGCATGCGAACTGCTGGGGGCGCGCTATGTGAAAGTAGCAGCCCTACGACAGCGATAAGGCTGACCAACGCCAGTGCCGCAGAAGCCCATAGCCATCGCCTTATGTGGCTCGGCGCTATTGCCGCACGCATGGCACCGCTGGTATCGCTTCCGGAAAGACTGCCAAGGGCGAAAGCCAGGTCTTGCGCGGACTGGAAGCGTTGCTCCGGCCGTTTTTCCAGACAACGATTTACGGTTCGATCGAGAGCGGGGGAAACCAGGCGGGCGCTTCCGGATAAATCCGGCGGGTCTTCTTTCATGATCGCCGTCATGGTTTCCGCCGCGGTGTCGCGGTGGAATGCCCGGTGGCCCGAGATCATTTCGTAGAGCACCGCACCGAAAGAAAAAATATCAGTGCGATGGTCCACCACATCGCCGCGAACTTGCTCCGGCGACATGTAGCCGGCCGTCCCCATGACGACTCCAGCTTGCGTGGGGGAGCTGGTCAGGGTCAGGGCATCCGAGCCGAATTTCCCCAGCGAAGCGGATTGGGTCAGCTTCGCTAATCCGAAGTCAAGTATTTTGGCGCGGCCGCCACGGGTGATGAAAAGATTTTCCGGCTTGAGATCGCGGTGGATGATTCCTTTTTCGTGCGCCGCTGCCAGTCCCGACGCAATCTGCACTCCGAAATCGATAGTTTTTCGTGAAGGCAACGGCCCACCCTGCAACATCTCACGCAGGCTTTGACCCTCCAGCAGTTCGGAGACCAGATAAGGGCTGCCATCCTGGGAGCCGATGTCAAAGATCCCCAGAATGTTTGGATGGTTGAGGGCGGCTACGGCGCGTGCTTCCTGTTCAAACCGCTGTAGCCTATCGGGATCACGAGCAAACGATTCCGAAAGAATCTTTACCGCAACGTCGCGGCCGAGCCGGGTGTCGCGAGCGCGATACACCTCACCCATTCCGCCGGCGCCAATCGCGGACTGGATTTCATAAGGGCCGAGGCGGGTGCCGGGAGGCAGGGGCATTCGTCCGCAATTATAGGGAGAATGGCCAGTTTAATCTACGTGTTCGCCAAAATCGCTGAATGTGGCCTCGGCTGCAGGTAGCGTATCTCCGGGGCGCGCCCAGAATACGTACAACGTGGGCCACAAAATAATACTGATGAATAATTCCACGATAAGTCCACCGACAATGACGATAGCAAAGGGTCGTTGCGAGTCAGACCCGATGTCGTGAGACATTGCGGCCGGCAGAAGTCCAAGCGTCGCCACGAGCATCGTCATCATGATGGGGCGAAGGCGCAACGAGGCACCTTCCCGCGCCGCCTCACGTGGGTTCATTCCCCGGGTACGAAGCTGGTTAATGTATTCGAGCATGATGACCCCAACCTCGACTGAAACTCCAGTCAGCGCCAGGAACCCAAGGCCAGAGGAGACGCTGAAATGGGTTCCGGTGATGAGCAGGCTTAGAAATCCACCCAATGGAGCTATCGCCACTACGGCGAGAATGAAAACAACCCACTTCCAGGAATCGAAAGCTGCGTAGAGGATGAAAGAAATCAGCAACAATGTAATGGGGACTACAATCGCCAACCGGCGATTAGCCCGCTGCTGGCTCTCATACTCTCCGGTCCAGTCGAGATGGTAGCCTTCGGGGAATTCGACCTTGTTCCGCACCTCTTCGATCGCCTGCTTTACCGTGCTGCCCAGGTCGCGGCCCCGCACGCTGTATTTGATGGCGATGTAACGGGAGTTTGCTTCGCGATAGATTGTGGAAGCCCCATCCTCGAGTTTGATCTGGCACAACTGCCCCAATGAGACGCGTTCCCCGGAGGGCGCCAGCAGCCGAATATCTGCGATGTCCTCAACTGTGCGGCGAAACGGTTCCTGGTAGCGGACGGTTAAGTCATATCGCTGGTCCCGGATCAGAATCTGGCTGACTGCTTTGCCCCCGACCGCGGTTTCAACTGCATCCTGGATATCACTTACGTTGATGCCAAAACGATCGGCGGCCGCGCGATCGACTACCAAATTCACGCTGGGCTGGCCTCGCACCTGGAAAACTCCCAAATCTGCTACTCCAGGGATCTGGCGCATGACGGACTGCATCTCGTCTGCTTTCTTCTCCAGCACTTTCAGGTCGCTGCCGAATAGCTTGACCGCGAGTTCGCCTTTCACCCCGCTGACCGCTTCTTCGACGTTATCGGAAATCGGCTGGGAAAAATTCCAATCTACGCCAGCAAACTTAGAAAGCGCGTTGTCCATGGCGGCGATAAGATCTTCTTTAGCCTTGAATTGACTTCGCCATTTCGAACGCGGTAGCAGATCCACGAAGAATTCAGTGTTGTAGAAGCCGCTGGCATCGCTGCCATCGTCGGGACGCCCCACTTGGCTCACCACCTGAGTTACCTCGGGAAAATCTGCCAACACCAGCCGCACTTGGTCCGCCAGCGCAATTCCAGTGGAGGGCCCGCTGCTGGGGGCCAGCGTCCCACGCACCCAGATTGCGCCCTCGTCGAGGTGGGGAAGGAACTCAGACCCTATCACTCCGCTGAAAGCGAAGAAAACAACAAGCGCAAGCGCCGCTAATCCGGCGGCTAGAGTCAGCTTAATATGGTCAAAGCACCAGTCGAGGGTGCGGGTATAGGCCCGCATAATCCATTCAAGGACCGGGTTTTTCCATTCTTTAATTTCATTCTTGAACAGATAGCTGCACAGTATGGGGGCAATCAACAGCGCAAAAAGAAGCGCGCCCAGCAACGCAAACGCCACGGTCCAGGCCATGGGACGGAACAGACGGCCCTCCACTCGTTGCAGAGTAAAAATAGGCAAGTAAGAAACAATGATGATCAGACGCGCAAAAAACACCGGCCGCTGCACTTCGTGTGCGGCGAGTGCGATGGTCTGAAGCAGAGACTTGTTGCCGCGGCTGAATTGTGCGTGGCGGATGATGTTTTCCACCATCACCACTGAGCCATCCACTACCATGCCGAAGTCGAGTGCGCCCAAAGACAGCAGGTTTGCAGGAATGTGGCGCAAGTCCAGCAGGATCGCGGCAAACAACAGGGAAAACGGGATTGTCACGGTCACGATCAGCGCGCTGCGCACGTTCCCCAGAAACAGAAACAGGATCAGCGTTACCAGCAGTACGCCATCGGTAAGGTTTCTCAACACGGTGTGCGTGGTGTAGTGGACCA
>JAFAWN010000414.1 GCA_019241735.1 Terriglobales bacterium | reverse complement strand
TATTCAAGCATACGGTGGCGCGAATCGAGGACTATGGGAGCGCGCTTCCGCGGCGTGCCATTGAGAGTCGCCTTGACAATGGCCGGCGTGGCAGACCCGTAGCCATAATCCGAGATAAGCACAGCATCCGAGTTGGCAACGCACTTTTTGGCAACCTGCACGATCTGAGCAGAGAGGCGGCTATCGGGTTCTGCCTCCGGCTCGCGATCAATCCGCACTACCTGCTGCCGGCTGCCGTGGATGGTCCCGGCCAGGATGCGGGTTTTCGTAACCGTCTTGTAATGCTTACTTTTGACAATTCCATCCAACGAAAGCTCTCGCTCGCGAAAACTACTGAGCAGAAGATTTCCGGGTTCATCCTCTCCTATCAGCCCTACGGGCAAAACTCGTGCCCCGAGGTCCGCGAGATTGCAGATAGCATTCGCGCCGCCACCCGGGACTACGGTGCGCTCCCGATGCCGCAAAATCAGTACCGGGGCTTCGCGCGAGACCCGGGAAATTTCTCCGAATATAAACTCGTCGGCTACCAGGTCCCCGATTACGGTAATCGTGACATCGGAAAATGAACCTACGATTTTTTCGAGCCGTCTAATGTCGGGAGTAGATTTTTTCATTCCGCCGGAAGCTTCATGTTTGCAGTGATTTTCTCACGCCTGCGTTCACCGATGCCACGAAACATAGTATCGATCACATTTGGGGCTTCAGCCAATTCCATGGTGACCGGCACGATTGCCAACGGCGAAAGCGCGGAAAGGTATCCATCCAGGTTGATCGCATCTTTTTCGGTGGTGACGAAACCTTCCGCGTCACTTTTCTGGCGGAGCGCGAGTAATTCACTGACATCGCGCGCCGTGTAGGCGTGATGATCGCGATAGAACGCTTCAGCGGCGGGCTCAATTCCAGCGGTGCGCAGCTGCAGCACAAAGTTCCTGGGGCGGGCGATGCCGCAAAATACTACTGGGCGGGCAGGCAAGCCGCGGGCAACTATTCCCCGCCGCACACGCCACACCTGCCTTCCCTCCAAAGAGAAAGACGCGGCTGATGCTCCGCTTGTGAGCACAACGGCGTCCGCGCGATTTAGCGACGAGATTGGCTCGCGCAGCCGTCCCGCAGGAAGCATCCGATCGCGAAGGTCTTCCGGGGTCACCAAAACAATATCGAAATCCCGATGCAGTGCGCGATGCTGAAATCCGTCGTCGAGCAGGTGAAGTTGCGCTCCAAATTGTTTTTCAGCCAACTGTCCAGCGTTATATCGGTCTTCGCCCACAATCACCGGCACTTCCAGGCGTCGCGCAATCAGCAGCGGCTCATCCCCAAAATCTGCGGGGGACCCTTCGGGTGCAACTATGGTGGTACCGCGCTTTGTTCGCCCGTAACCGCGGGACAAAACGTCGAAGGAGACGCCCCTGGCTTTCAATAGGCTGCCCAGCAGAATTACGAATGGCGTCTTGCCTGATCCACCGACCGACAGGTTTCCAACACTTATTATCGGACCCTGCAATCTGCGCGCGGGGCGTAGTCTCCGATCGTAAATCCTATTCCGTGTCCAGACGCCGAGACCAAAAACCGATTCGAAAATTGATGCCACAGTGGAAACGGCAATGTTCATTCTTTGCTCGTAGCAGTTTTGGCATTTGCACCGCGTTGAGCCGGGCTCAACAGCTTCCCGAGCGCCTGAATTGTTTTTTCCGTGGCCCCCATCTGTGACCGCCGCGCCCCGGCGGCGCGAGACCCCAGGTCTGCGCGTAAGTCCGAATCCGCAAGCAACTCCATAAAGACAAGTGGGAGTTCGGCCGGCCCTACCACGCGAATGGCTTTCTGCACCTGAAACACTTCCACCATATCGCGGAAGTTCTCTGTGTGGTGTCCAATGACGGTGGCAACGCCATACTGGGCGGGCTCGAGAATGTTATGACCGCCGGAGGGAACGAGGCTGCCGCCAACAAACGCTATATCTGCCAGCGCGTAAATTGCGGCTAGCTCGCCGACGCTATCGAGCAGCAAAACTGCGCCGGCGAGTGTTTCCCCCGTTTTGGTGGATCTTCTATACAAAGTGAGCCGCAATTTCTGTATTAACTGCGCGACTGGTTCAAACCTTTCGGGATGCCGCGGCGCGAGAATCATGACCGCCTTCGGATAGCGTCCAAGAACAATCTCGAATGTCCGCAACAACAATGGTTCTTCTCCCTCCATGGTGCTGCCGCAAACAATGATTGGCCCAGCATGCTCCGACTCGAATGTGGCGCGAAGGTGAGCGACGATTTCGGGCGGCGGCGGCAATTCAAGATCAAACTTCAGGTTTCCAGTGTTCTCCACGCGTTCCGCGGGAGCGCCAATCTCATGCAAGCGCCGCGCATCTTCTGGGGACTGGGCGAGGAAAATATCAATCTGACTTAAGATTGGAACCAAAACACGCCGGTAACGGCGGTACCCGCGCAGGGACCGGTCAGAAATCCGCCCATTGACGATGGCGATTCTCGCGCCGCTTCGATGAGCGAGTCGCAGAAAGTTGGGCCAGAACTCCGTCTCCGCGATGATCACCAGTCGGGGCCGTAGCAGCCTTAGATATGGCTGAATGGCAAAAGGCAGATCCAGCGGAAAGTAAAAGACGTTTTCTTCGCCAAACCTTTGCCCTGCCAGTTTTTGCCCAGTATCGGTCGTAGTGGAAACCACTATGGAGTGTTTAGGGAACCGGCTCTTCAAGTCTTCGATCAGGCGGCTAACCGCAAGCACCTCACCCACAGAAACCGCGTGGACCCAGATCACCGGCGCCGCGGGACGCCGCAACCGGAGTGGCAGCCTTCCCAGCCGCTCCCCCAACCCACGGCGGTACTTTCCATGCCGCAGCATTTGCCACAGCCAGTACGGGGAACCCATTAGCAACACTATGGCCAGCAGCGCGCTATACAGCCAGTACATGAGGGAAGTGACATTCTACCCGCTTCGGTTGAGGCTCGAGTGGGCGTCCCGAAATTTTGCTTGCACACGCGGCGCATTAGATGAAACATGCATCCTACAAAGGGCCCCGTCTTTTAAACATCCATGTCGCGCGTCCCCAGTTCTCGTCTCCTGGCATCATGCGGCGCTGGCGTTTTCATTCTATTAACGTCAATCTGCAGCTCCGCGGGAAAGCAATTTGTGATGCCGCTTGCCCGCGCCGCCGGCACTTATCCTGCGCACGACGAACATACGACCGAAGCAGTTTCGGTGGGAATCGATCCCTACGACGCGCCCAGCAAGGCCAGTATTTTTTCCATCAATTACAGCAGTCTTGGATTGCTGCCGGTGTTTTTGGTCGTCACCAATGATGGCGATCAGCCGATTACGCTGATGGAAATAAAGGCGCAGCTGGTCACCGGCGACCGCGCGAAGCTTTCGCCTGTTACCGAGGATGACATTTACCGGCGTCTGTCCCATCCCTCGGCGCGAGTGAACCCTTATCCGCTGCCGTTCCCCACGAAGGTAAAGGGCTCGGTAAGCAAGCAGGCGCGTGATGAAATTCAAACCGCGCAATTTGCCGCCCGCGCCATCGAACCGCATACCACCCATGCCGGATTCCTCTTCTTTGACGTATCGGGCGTGTCAGCGCCATTGTCCGGCACGCACTTCTATTTGAATGGCGTCCACAACTCCAAAGGCGATGAGCTGATGTATTTCGACGTGGACCTCTCGCGATAATCTGCGGTTAAATGCATCGTCGCAGCAGTCTCTGCGCGGTGCTTTGAGAGCGTTGAACCTGCCTGGAGAATCTCGTATTTATAATCAGCCCTTATGGTTTTTAAGCTCCCGCCGGATGCCCCACATCTGCAGTACGAACCTGTCATTGGCCTCGAAGTGCATGTGCAACTGCTGACCGCAACAAAAATTTTCTGTTCGTGTTCGACTCGTTTCGGCGATCCACCCAACACCAATACCTGCCCGGTCTGTCTGGGATTGCCGGGGGCCCTGCCGGTTCTCAACCGCAAAGCCGTAGAATTCGCCGCTCTCGCTGCCATGGTGTTGGGCTGTCGCATCAACGAGACTTCGGTCTTCGCGCGGAAGAATTATTTTTATCCGGATCTACCCAAGGGATTTCAGATTTCTCAATATGACAAGCCTCTGGCGGAATCTGGCGGTATTGAAGTACCCACTTCTCAGGGAAATAAGAAAATAGGCATCACCCGGGTTCATTTGGAAGAAGACGCCGGTAAGAGCCTGCACGACGGCTTTGCTGGCTCCGACACTACGGCAATTGACCTCAACCGCAGCGGGGTCCCACTGATCGAAATTGTCAGTGAACCGGATATCGCGTCCCCGCAAGAAGCCTACGAATATCTGAACCGGCTCAAGGAAATTCTCGTCTATACCGGGGTCAGCGACTGCAATATGGAAGAGGGCTCACTGCGCTGCGACGCAAATATCAGCGTGCGCCCGCGCGGGCAGACCACATTCGGCACCAAGGCGGAAATTAAGAATATTAATTCGTTCCGCTTTATCCGCGATGCACTGGAGTATGAGATAAGCCGCCAGATCGAAGTGCTCGAAGCCGGAGGGACAATCACTCAGGAAACGCGTCTGTACAATCCGGACGAAGGCAAGACTTACAGCATGCGCTCCAAAGAGCAGGCGCACGATTATCGTTATTTCCCGGAGCCGGACCTGCTGCCGCTGCTGCTGAATGCGAAACGCCGCGCTGAAATCCAGAGCATGCAGCCCGAGCTTCCGGAGGCGCTGCGAAATCGTCTGATCGCGGAGCACGGCATCAGCGCGCAGGATGCGGCAGTGCTTACCAGCAATAAAATGTTGGCCGATCAATTCGAGCGGGCGGCCAAGGCGGCCAAAAATCCTAAACGGGTTGCCGGTCTGGTGCAAAACGAGTTAATGGGACGCCTTAAGGCCAAAGGTCTTGCAATCGAACACTCGCCAATCACGATGGATGGGGTTGCGCTCTCCGCTGATCTGGTGGAAAGCGGCGCAATTTCCGGCAAAATGCTCAAAGATCTTTACGATCTCTGCTTCGAGCGCAGTCAGGATTTTCCCGACGTTTACGAGCAAACCGGGCGTCCTCAACAGTCATCCGATACCAGCGCCCTGGAAAAAATTGTGAGGGAAGTTTTTGCCGCCAACCCGAAGCAGCGCGAACAGTATCGCGGCGGAAAGGAGACCCTCCACGCATTTTTTGTCGGTCAGGTGATGAAGGCCTCGAAGGGCCAGGCAAACCCGCAATTGGTAAACCGTTTGACTCGATATCCGGGCCGGGTCCCCGCAACTGGTGACAAGGTGGAAATCGAGGGCCGCACCGGCCAATTTGAAGTGGTCAGCGTGGACGAGGAACATTGGCAGGCCGAGGTTAGACCTTTAGCGGGCGCGGACGCCTCGGAATTGGCGCTCTGGAGTCTGCTGCGCTTGGTAGCTTATTGAAACTCGAGATCCATGAGAGCTAAGGTGGCCAGATCGCCCCGCCAGTAACCTCCCGGACAGTACCTTCCGTCATATCCGCCTTCTGTAGACCGCCTATTAACATGTTCGTAGATTCCGCCCTGCAGATTCATGAAGGCTGAATGCGGCGGGCAGAGGCTTATCCAAACAATGAAAATCCAGTGGAAGCTCGATCGAATTGTCAGCATGGCGACACTCCTCGCGTCCGTGATCGCCATTGTTCTCGTTCTTAAGAAGCCCCAGCCCATTTCGCAGCCGCAAACTCCGGCCGCGACTGCCGCAAACGTGCAATCGCTTGAACAAAAGCTCGAGCAACTGGAACAGCCGAAGGAGGCTGGGAAGCCTCCGGCTGAAGTTCACCTCAACTCGGACGAAGTAAGCGCCGTGCTCTCACAAGCTGCCAGCACTATTCCGATGGCCACTGTTCCGCCGCCAGTCCCCGGCTTGCCCGCATCGCTCTCGATGCCATCAGCCGGCGGATTGCCGCTGCCCACTTCTGTCAGCGGTCCTGAGGCGATGTTTGCCCCCGGCACCCCGGAAGTAAAAGATTATCAGGTGAACTTCGAAGGCGACGTTGCGAAGGGGCAGTTCGTAACCCAGATCGGCGGTAAAGATGTCTTCGTAACCCTGGCAGGACACCTCGGCTCGAAAGATGGATTTGCGACCTTCGATCCCACCGAATTCAAGGTCGGCGATTTGAACGTCCCGGTTTCACTGGTGAATGACGCCCTGCAAAAAAAGTTGCTGGAGCAACGCGATCGCTTGAAACTGCCGGACAATGTTGGCGGGATTAAAGTTGAAAACGGTGAGCTGGTAATGACCCAGAAGTAGCGCTGTCCCCCGACGCAAAACAGGCTGGGACTAGCTTCTGCGGATCCTCCAAGAATGGTTTGCCGCACTCATAATCCGGTGTTTCCTGCAATGCCCTGAATAGCTCCTTGAAATAAGGGCCACAGCTGATAACCGATCACACGATAGACAACAAATGCACTCCCAGCGTTTGAAACCTGGCGGAAGAGTAACTCGCCGCGCCCATCGCCATCTACATCCACCGCGTCGATAAGTTCAAGCCGCGCCACCACGTCCAAATGTTGCGGGTCAGTGACGTTAGCCAGCGCCTTGTGCAGGTCACCGTAGATATCATTTCGTGCTACCAAAGTTATTGAGTACTCCATGCTTCCCATCGTAGTGTCAGCGCGTTGGGAGTCACGGATGGTTTTCGATACCGGGCCCGGCATAACCGCTTCCGCCGTGAGGATCAGGACGGGTTCATTACTATTTGAGAGATCGAAAGCCCGGAACTGCACATGCCCGAAAGTTGGCTGGGGAGATTTGGCTGCCTTTGAAACCTTGCTCGCTTGCCTGGACGCGAAAGCTTGTGGCGAGGCCAAAACCGCAGCGCGGGCCCGTACCTCATCTGCCGCCATCGCAAGCATTTTATTGCGTAATTCTGTCTCTTCGGTCGCGCTGAAATTCATTTTGTAAGGGCGCATGTCCGGCCCCGCCGCATCCGAAATTGCGGGGACAAACTGGATAGCGGACGTTGACGTGGGGTTCCTCGCCTTAATCAACGATTTTTCTGATGAACCTGCAATGGGAGATTTTGCCGAGGATTCTTCAGTTGAAACACTGTCACTCTTCGCCATTGGCTTGCCGCGGCGTAATGTCGGCTTATCGTCCTCGTTCTGATTAGGCGATGTCTCAGTCGTTGCACTCGCTGTTGCAGAGGATTGCCGCGTAGGCGCGGGCGCTACCGTAGGCGGCGGGGTCGCTGCCGGCACGGTGGCCGGTGGCGCTGCGGTGGGGATGTCCGCGTCAGACTTGCCCGTCGTTCCGCGGCGCAGGGTCGGTGGTTTGTTGGCGTTGGTATCGTTTTCTTTCTTCTTTGCTGCATTCGCCGCCGCGGCGGCTTTCTGTTTCGCTTCCGCCTCCGCGATTTCAGCCTGTGACTTCCATCTTCCTTCTCCCACCCAACCGTCGGGTCTTTTTAACGCTCCGGTCACAGTAAACAACCCCTGCGGCACGCCCGTTTGCACCGCTTCGTACACCGTTTCGGTTGCCAGCGCCATGGGAACCGGAGAGGCTTTATAGGCACTCGCATCGTAAAAGCGACCGTCGATCATGATAGTTATGGGAACCAGATAGGCGACGCCATTCGCTGCCAATTGAAGCAGTCCCGTCGCGCGCGGGCCTTTATCCGTTTTGACGGTTCGAGGTGTTTGGCCGGACATTATTCCAAGCGAAAGGGCGGCAAAGGCCACCAATGGGATGACGATGCACCGCTTCATGCGGTATAAAGCTGGAGAAGGAGTCGGAATCATGGACGCCGGTAATTCAGCCGCACCTTCAAAACCCATCGCTCTCAATACTAATGATAAGGCCCCAGAGTTTACTTTGCCGGAACAGAATGGCAATCCCGTGTCCTTAAAAGATTTCCGAGGGAAATACGCTGTGCTCTATTTTTATCCGCGTGCGGATACGCCCGGCTGCACCATCGAGTCGTGCGAGTTTCGCGACGCCCATCAGAAAATCGAAGGCGCCAACGCTGTCGTCCTTGGAATCTCGCCCGATACGCCGCAAGCCCAGAAAAAGTTCGAACAGAAATTTAATTTGCCGTTTGTTCTGCTCGGCGATGCCGATAAGCAGGTCGCTAATTTGTATGGAGTAGTGCAGGAAAAAAGCATGTTCGGCAAAAAATCAATGGGCGTGGCGCGCACTACGTTCATTATTGGCCCGGACGGCAACATCAAACGCATCTTTCGCAATGTGAATCCCAACGGACACGCGGAAGAAGTGCTGGCCTACTTGAAAGAAGCCGCTAAAGGCGCAGCCTGAATTCGCCGGGATCAAGCCTCCTACTTTGTTCTGCCGCCCTCTACTTTTAATTTATCGGAGGCTGCCGCCTGCGCCGCCGCCAGTCTTGCTGTCAAAACACGGAACGGAGAACACGACACATAGTTCAAGCCGGTCTGGTGACAGAACTCCACCGAAGATGGATCGCCGCCGTGTTCGCCACAAATCCCTACCTTCAGATCCGAACGCGTTTTCCGGCCGCGCTCGGTGGCCATTCGCACCAGCTGGCCAACGCCTTCCCGGTCGAGCGCCGCGAATGGGTCCTGCTTCAAGATACCTTCGCCCAGATACGTAGGCAGGAATTTATTGACGTCGTCCCGCGAAAATCCAAACGTGGTTTGCGTGAGATCGTTGGTGCCAAAGGAAAAGAACTGCGCCGAGGTGGCGATTTCATCCGCCACTAGCGCAGCGCGTGGCAGTTCAATCATGGTTCCGACCAGATAATCCACCGTACGCCCCTTTTCCTGGAAAACTTCTTGCGCCACCCTATGCACGATTGCCGCCTGGTTCTCCATTTCCTTCAAGGTGGCGGTCAGCGGAATCATGATCTCCGGCAACACCTTCACTCCCGCGCCAGCCACGGTTACCGCAGCTTCGAAAATCGCGCGGGATTGCATCTCGGTAATTTCTGGATAAGTAATTCCCAGCCGGCATCCCCGGTGCCCGAGCATGGGATTGATTTCGTGCAGCTCCTCGACCCGGTGCAGAAGCGGTCGCAGTTGTTTGAGCTTGGGTGAGCGCGGCTTGGTGGCTTCGAGTACTGCAATCTCAACCATCAAATCTTCCCGCCGCGGCAGGAACTCATGCAACGGGGGATCCAGCGTGCGGATGGTGACTGGAAATCCGTCCATTGCGCGAAACACGCCAATGAAATCGGCCCGCTGCATTGGCAGCAACTTCGTAAGTGCGGCCCGGCGGTCTTTTTCGTTATTGGCGAGAATCATCGCACGCATGTGCGCGATCCGGTCGGCAGCGAAAAACATATGCTCGGTGCGGCACAGTCCGATACCCTCGGCACCGAAAGCGCGCGCCTGGATCGCGTCCCGCGGAATGTCGGCATTGGCGCGAACCCTCAACTTACGGAAGGGCTCCGCCCATCCCATGAACTCCAGCAGTTCGGGATCGTCCGCTTTTGGCGGCAGGGTGCTCAATTTCCCTTTGATGACCCGGCCAGTCGTGCCATCCAGCGAAATCCAGTCCCCCGCTTTGAATACCTGGCCTTTTATCCGCATTGTCCGGGTCTTCTCGTCCACGCCGATATCTCCCGCTCCGGCAACGCAACATTTACCCATGCCGCGCGTTACGACTGCGGCATGGCTGGTCATGCCGCCGCGCGAAGTTAGAATTCCGGCTGCCACCTCCATTCCGTGAATATCTTCGGGTGTGGTTTCGGCGCGCACCAAAATTACCGGATTCTTGCTGGTGCCGTGGCCCGCCTTCTCTACCGCTTCATCCGCGGTAAAAACAATTTGTCCGACCGCCGCGCCCGGCGACGCCGGCAACCCGGTCGCCAACACCTCCACTTTTGCCGATTTTTCATCCAGCCGGGGTACCAGGAAGTCGTAAAGTTGATTGGGCTCAACCCGGAAAATCGCCTCCTCGCGGCTGATGAGTCCTTCGTTCACCATTTGGATCGCCACCTTCACTGCTGCCAGCCCGGTGCGCTTGCCATTGCGGGTCTGGAGCATGTAAAGCTTGCCCTCCTGAATGGTGAATTCAAAATCCTGCATGTCTCGATAATGTTTTTCCAGCCTGGTAGTGATTTCGCGAAGCTGGTCATACACCTCCGGCATGATCTTCTGCAGTTCGAGGATCGGCACCGGAGTGCGGATTCCGGCAACCACGTCCTCACCCTGCGCGTTCATCAGGAATTCTCCATAGAATTCCTTCGCCCCAGTCGCCGGATTCCGCGTAAATCCCACACCGGTGCCGCTGCTATCGCCCAAATTGCCGAATACCATGGCCTGCACGTTTACCGCAGTGCCTAGATCGTCGGAAATGTTATTGATCCGACGGTAGTGCTTCGCCCTTTCGTTGAGCCAGGAGCGAAACACTGCATCCCTCGCCATCACTAGTTGCTGACGCGGATCTTTGGGAAATTCTCGCCCCGTCTGCTTTTTGACCAGCTTTTTATATTCCTCGATGACTTCTTGCAGGGCGTTCGCGTCCAGATCGGTGTCGAGGCCCGCTTTCTTCTGTCGTTTCTTGCCCTCGAACACTTCATCGAATGCCGCTTTCGGAATTTCCAGAACCACGTTCCCAAACATCTGTATCAATCGCCGGTAGGAATCGTAGGCGAAACGCGGATTGTGGGTGCGCCGAGCCAGCGCCTCGACGCTCTTATCGTTCAGCCCGAGGTTCAGGATGGTGTCCATCATGCCGGGCATGGAAAACTTCGCTCCGGAGCGCACGCTAACCAGTAGCGGATTCTCACCTTCTCCCAGTTTCTGCCCTTGCAATGTTTGTAGGGTCTCGAGGCCTTCATCCATTTCGCGGTCAACCTCGATCGAAAGCCCGTTGTGCCGCATATATTCACGACAGGCTTCGGTCTGGATGGTGAAGCCGGGGGGCACCGGCAGTCCGGCATTGGTCATTTCCGCAAGGCCCGCGCCTTTGCCGCCAAGCTCATCCTTCATTTTCCCGTTGCCGTCGGCTTTGCCCCCGCCGAACCAATAAACGTATTTGACGGCGGGCTTTTTTACGGTCATTTCGACAACCGGTTCTGAGCGAGTTTGCGTCGCCATAATTAGTCCTTTAAGGTTTGGCCATTTCTTTGGCTGGAGTACCGTCGGTTACAATTTCAGAGAAATCGGCAATCGTCGAGAATTCGCGCAGCAACGTGTTGAGCAGCGCCAGTCGATTGCTGCGGATGGACTCATCGTCCACCATGACCATTACATCATCGAAAAATTTGTCCAAGGCTGGGCGCAATTTCGCGGTCTCGGTCAATGCTGAATCGTAGTCATTGGATCTGCGGAATTCATCAACCTTGTGGGCCGTTGGAGCAAGTTGGGAGAACAGTTCTTTCTCCGCTCCGTCCGCCACCTTATCCAGGCGAGGCTGGCCGCCAATCTGCATTCCCT
>JAFAWN010000341.1 GCA_019241735.1 Terriglobales bacterium | reverse complement strand
GCCAGCTTGCTCAGGGGAAGCCAGCCCAACTCGCTTAACCGCATGCGGAGATAGCGGTATCTTTGTTTCATGGAGGATTGAAATTATAATCGCCGCAAGTTCAAGGCTAGTGTGTGTTCACCGAGAGCACAAGCTGGGGACAGTTCCCTACGACCACCCCTGAGATTCAGCGGCGCGAATTTCTCGCTCGAAATTTTCAGATCTCCGGGTAAAAATCAAAGAAAGCTTCCAAACTGCTCTTCAGTTGCTTCTCGATCTCTTCTTTGCTGCCCTCAAGCACGTGCATTGTGACGTGCGCATCGCGCCCATTCTTCAACTTCAGTGTTGCGTCGCCAACTTCGGCCAGCTCTTCAGAGGGTAATAGTCGCAGCCCATACACCAGTGTGAGGTTTGCCATGGGTTGATTCTAACTGGTTGTCGGCGTCCCAGTTGTGAAGCGCGGCCAGGTGTCCTGCTAAAATGCCCCTGTGTCTGGAAAATTTTTCGGAATGGTTATTGTCGGCGTTTTAACCTGCATCGCTGCGGGGCAAACACAGAGTTCACAGACTCAAAGTTCGCCTCAAAACGCCACACCTCATGCAGCTCAACCTCCGGTCAAGGTGAATGTGCTAAATGTGTGTACACCGTCGCCCGAGGAGCAGCGGGAGATTTCCTCAGCACTGGCTAAAGTGCCGAAGCAGCCACTATTCAGCACAGATTTTGAAGTCGATCGCGGACGGTCGAGTTTGGAGGAAAATCCGCGCTTTCTCCAGCCCGGAGGGAATGCACAGCTAACGTCTGATTCGGGCGTTGCGGACTGGGTGCGGATCCGGCGCGAATTTTCGGTGCAGGCGTTGTTCTCCACCGTGCAGTATTCCTTCAGCCGCGACCCCAGCAACATGGTCGAGACTCTGGTCTTTCGCGTCCGCGATCCGAAGGAATTGATGCAGCTTTCAATCGAAGACAGCGCCTCCTCGGTGACCACGGCAGAGGCCATGCTTGGTATGAATACCCCAGCAAGCAGAATTAAGCTCGAGCGTTTCGGCAAGTCATCAGTGGTGCTGGCGCGTTGCCAGGCGGCAGAAGGGAAGCCCGCGCCCGATCAGGCAGCATACGAGCCATTGTTTCAGAATGCATCCGGGATTCTGGCCAATTATCGGAGGATTCTGGCAGCCTCGCATTTAGTGCCCGATGAGCTGACCCGAATATCTGCTACGGCTCCGTCCAACGTCAAAAGGTCCAAAACCGGAACAAAGCCCGCAAGCCACAAGCATGGACCGGAGCCACAATCATTAAACAATCAATGAGCACCCATATCGGCGACCGGGAGCGAAATGCTGCGGTCTGCATCGCACCATAAAATCCAGAATCTAACTACAGACATGGAAAACGTTCGCAACGTGATTATCATCGGCTCTGGTTGCGCCGGGCACACGGCCGCGCTCTATACCGCCCGCGCCAACCTGAAGCCGCTGGTGCTGGAGGGTCATGAGCCTGGGGGCCAACTCTCGCTTACAACCCTGGTAGAAAATTTCCCCGGATTTCCAGAGGGAATTCAAGGCCCGGAACTGGTTGAGAACATGCGCCGCCAGGCAGGACGATTCGGCGCTCAATACCAACTCGGACATGTAAGCTCGGTCGATCTTTCCAGCAATCCATTCACGCTACATCTGGGAAAGGAAAGGCTGTACACCCGTACACTTATCATTGCCAGTGGCGCATCAGCCCGCTGGCTGGGCCTGCCAGCGGAACAAGCTCTGATTGGCCACGGCGTGTCTTCCTGTGCAACATGTGATGGCTTCTTTTTTTCGGGGAAAGAAATCACCGTGATTGGCGGCGGCGATTCCGCGATGGAAGAGGCCCTGTTCCTAACCCGTTTCGCCACGAAAGTGACTGTAATTCATCGTCGCGAACAGTTCCGGGCTTCGAAGATCATGCTCGATCGGGCACGAGAAAATGACAAGATCAGCTTCCTTCTCAATACCGTGGTGGAAGATGTATATGACGTTTCGCAAAAGGCGGTCACCGGGCTAAAACTGCGTAATGTTGCAACTAACCAAGTCTGGGACTTGCCTGCCAGCGCCATGTTTCTCGGCATTGGCCACATTCCGAATGCGAAAATGTTCGGCGACCAACTTGAAACCGACGCGGATGGATACTTAGTCACGAAAAATTATGTGTTCACTCGTGTCGAGGGAGTCTATGCCTGCGGAGACGTGCAGGACCGGCGTTACCGGCAGGCCATTACCGCGGCGGGATCGGGGTGTATGGCCGCCCTCGAGGTGGAGAAGTTTCTCGAAGCGCGCGGTACATGAGCGCGTAACGAGTCGAGGCGCTCGCTCCGGCGTTCTCACTATCTTAATCTCCTGACAAAGTCAGGCTTGGCATTCATTCTGCCTTCGATTACTCTAGCGCCCTATGCCATCTGCAAGGCGCATTTTCAATATCCTAGCTTCAATTTTCGGTTTCGCGACCATCGCATGGGCGCAAGCTCCCTTCACTTTAGAGCAAGTGATGAGTAGCCCTTTTCCGAGTCAACTGGTGGCTGCCAAAGAAGGCAGCCGCGTGGCGTGGGTCTTCGACGCGAAGGGTGTGCGCAATGTGTGGGTGGCAGACGGTCCCGACTTTGTGCGCAGTGCGCGCCCGGTGACCCACTACAGCGAAGACGATGGACAGCCCATTGCGAGCCTGCGGCTTACGCCAGATGGCAGCACTATTGTTTTCGCGCGCGGCACCGAGTTAAATAAAGCTGAGGAAAGCGCCAACCCGGAAAGTTGGACGAAAGATGTCAAGCAACAAGTCTTTGCCGTCGATGTCGCCGGCAAAGAAACGGTGCCGCGATTGTTAGGGGACATGGGTTGCCCAGAAGAAGACTGTGAAGATATCGAGATTTCTCCTGACGGCAAATCAGCGATATGGTCGGCGAGAAAGAAGTTATGGCTGGCAGGAATCGATGGGAAGCAACCAGCGAAAGCACTTGCTTCCGTGCGCGGTGTGCCGCTTCAGCCCCAATGGTCGCCTGATGGCAAGCACATTGCATTTATCAGCCAGCGTGAAGACCACAGTCTGATCGCGGTATATGATTTTGGCGGCGATG
>JAFAWN010000270.1 GCA_019241735.1 Terriglobales bacterium | reverse complement strand
CTGAGATTGTGAGTGCTGCGGGTGTCCCGGTCACCGTAGTGGAACTGGGATCTGGAACCGCTGAGAAGACCCGAACCCTGTTGCGGGAGCTCGAAAAAAAACAGATGCTGGTGCCGTATTTTCCCGTGGATATTTCCCGGGCGGCTGTGGAGGAAGCCCGAGAGCGGGTGGAGTCGCAATGTCCGAAGACCCGGGTGCGGCCGGTCGTCGCGGATTTCTCCCAGGGTTTCGGGTTCCTGCGGGACATTCCCGGTCGCAAGCTGGTTTTATATCTGGGATCGAGCATCGGCAACTACGATCGCGACGATGCGGTCGAGATGTTAGACGAGGTGAGGGAAGAGTTAAATGACGGGGACAAGCTGCTCATCGGGACGGACATGGTCAAGGCTCCGGCAGTTCTGCTCAGCGCCTACGATGACGCGCAAGGCGTCACCGCTGAATTTAACAAGAACATTTTGCGTAGGATTAACCTCGAGCTGGGCGGTAATTTCAATCTCGATTCCTTTCGCCACATCGCCCTGTGGAACAGCCGGCAGTCCCGCATCGAGATGCATCTCGAAAGCATGCGCCAGCAAACGGTAGAGATCGAATTGCTCGGTTTGGGGATTAAGCTGGCGGCGGGCGAGCGCATACACACCGAGAACAGCTACAAATACACCATACCTATGGTGGATGACATGCTCGCCTCAGCCGGGTTTACGCCGGAAAAAACTTGGAAAGATTCCCGCGATTGGTTTGCTCTGCATCTGGCATCGCGATAAGTCCAGTCGCTTGCCGGAACGATTCTAAAAGGCTTAATACTACTGGTGTGTCGCGGGGCCTTCTGCGGGAGCGGGAATAGGCGAGATCGCTTGCGCATCTTCGTTGACGACTGCAGCAAGCTCTGGCAGCGGCCCTTCCAGCGCCACCGTCAAAACCTGGTCCATAGAATCGACAAAGTGCAGCTTCATTGCGTTCCGCAGGTTCTCCGGGACCTCGGCCAGGTCCTTTTCATTGTCCTGCGGCAATATCACCTCGAACAATCCAGCGCGATGAGCGGCGAGCAACTTCTCTTTTAACCCGCCAATTGCGAGGACCTTGCCGCGAAGGGTTATTTCACCAGTCATGGCCAGATCGCGGCGCACAGGTATTTTGCTGAGGGCGCTGGCAATGGCGGTTGCAATGGTAATTCCGGCTGAGGGTCCGTCTTTCGGAATCGCGCCTTCGGGGACGTGCACGTGGATATCAAGGTTGCGATAGAAATCGCGCGGCAAGCCGATTCTGTGAGCGCGGGAACGCAGGTAGGACATGGCGGCCTGCGCCGACTCCTGCATCACATCTCCCAATTTGCCGGTCAAGGTCAGTTTGCCTTTACCGTCAACCACGGTCGCTTCGGTGCTTAGGATGGAGCCGCCGACCTCAGTCCAGGCCAGGCCGGTAACCAACCCCACTTCGCTGCGCTCGTGCGCCAGAGTGTCGCGGAATTTAATTACGCCCAGGAAGTCGTTCACATTTTCGGGAGCGATGTTTATGTTGTAATCCTGGCCTTCTTTTACAACTTTGCGGGCGACCTTGCGGCAAACATTGCCGATCTCGCGCTCCAGGTTGCGTACGCCGGCTTCGCGAGTGTAGGAGCGGATCAACGATGAGATTGCGGCGTCAGTGAATTTAAGGTTCTTTTCTGTGAGCCCCGCCTGAGCCATCTGCTTTTTCACCAGGAATTGCTTGGCGATCTCCACCTTCTCAGGTTCGGTGTAACCATGCAGCCGCAAAACTTCCATGCGGTCCTGAAGCGCCGCCGGAATAGTGTGCATAACGTTCGCGGTTGCCACAAAAAAGACTTGCGAAAGATCGTACTCAACGTCGAGATAGTGATCGACGAACATGAAATTTTGTTCCGGATCCAGCACTTCCAGCAAAGCCGCAGAAGGGTCGCCGCGGAAGTCCATCGACATTTTGTCGACTTCATCCAGCATGAAGACGGGATTCTTGGTTCCTGCCTTCTTCATCATCTGAATGATCTGGCCCGGCAGTGCGCCGATGTAGGTGCGGCGATGACCGCGGATTTCCGCTTCATCCCGTACGCCGCCGAGCGACATGCGGACGAATTTTCTGCCGGTTGCCTTGGCGATGGACATTCCGAGCGAAGTCTTGCCCACGCCCGGAGGTCCGACAAAACATAAAATTGAGCCCTTCGGGTTTTTTACCAACTGGCGGACGGCAAGAAACTCGAGGATGCGTTCCTTAATTTTCTCGAGGCCGTAATGATCTTCGTTCAGTACTTTCTCGGCGCGGCTGATATTGCGGATTTCCTTTGAGCGCTTCTTCCATGGAACCGCCAATAGCCAGTCCAGGTAGTTCCGTGAAACTGTGGATTCAGCGGACATGGGCGGCATGGCTTCCAGCTTCTTCAATTCCTGCATCGCCTTGTCGCGCACTTCTTTGGACATTCCCGCGGTATCAATTTTCTTCTTCAGCTCATCGAACTCGCTCTTTTCGCCGCGGCCGAGTTCCTTTTGAATGGCCTTGATCTTTTCGTTGAGGTAATACTCCTTCTGCGCCCGCTCCATCTGCCGCTTAACCCGCGACTGTATGGTGCGGTCCATGTTCAGCTTTTCAATCTCAATATCCAGGACGTCGCCGATTCGGCTGAGGCGCTCGGCGGGATCGAAAATCTCCAGCAATTCCTGCTTCTCTTCGATCGAAAGTTGAAGGTTCGCCGCGATGGTATCGGTGAGCTTTGCCGGGTCTTCCATGCGCACCGCGGCAATCATGGTTTCGTAATTTAGCGACTGGCAAAGCTTCACGTATTGTTCAAAGAGACCGGTCACCCGCTGCATTGCCGCTTCCAGCGTGGCGTTGGTTTCGGTCACGTATCGGGCCAGCCGCACCGAAACCTGCATGTAACCCGCGCTTTCGGTGATCTGTAAAATCTTGGCCCGCTCAATGCCCTCGACCAGCACTTTTATGTTGCCGTCCGGCAGCTTCAGGCTCTGAACTATGTTGACTACCGTCCCAACCTGATAGATCTCGTTGGGTTTGGGCTCATCGACACTGGCATCGTGCTGGGTGGCAAGGAAAATCTTCTTGTCCCCGGCGAGCGCCTCCTCGAGAGCGCGCACGCTGGATTCCCGTCCGACAACAAACGGGGTCATCATAAAAGGGAAGATGACCACGTCCCGGATGGGCATCATGGGCAGTTTTTTGCTCTCGAATTTTTCCTTGCCGGTAGTCAATGGTTCTCCGGGTTTACCCAATATTCTTGCCTAACCTGCTCTTTCCATCATAGCCAAAGAAACGTTACGTTTCTCTACCATTTCTCGGCTGACTTCGAACTCCTTTACTTTCTTCTGGCTGGGAAGCGCGTACATCAGGTCCAGCATCAGTTCTTCGAGGATCATACGCAGCCCGCGGGCCCCGACCTTGCGAGCCATGGCTTGACGCGAGATCGCCCGTAGTGCTTCCTCGCTGAATTTCAACCTTACATTTTCGAATTCAAACAGACGTT
>JAFAWN010000108.1 GCA_019241735.1 Terriglobales bacterium | reverse complement strand
GGCAACGATCGCGTTGGCGGGTACGTTTTTCGTGACCACGCTTCCCGCGCCGACGATTGCGTTCTCGCCGATGCTGACATTCGCTAGAATGGTCGCGCCAGAACCGATTGAGGCCCCGCGTTCCACCACCGTGCGCTCTACTTTCCAATCGGCCTCGGTCTGCAATTGACCGTCGACGGTTGTAGCCCGCGGATAAGTATCATTAATGAAAGTCACACCATGTCCGACGAAGACGTTGTCCCCGATACTGACGCCTTCGCAGACAAAGGTGTGGCTGGATATCTTGCAGCGCCGGCCCACGCTTGCATTCTTCTGGATTTCAACAAAGGCGCCGATTTTTGAGTCGTCGCCGATTTCGCATCCATAGAGGTTTATAAACTTGGAGAGCTTGACGTTCTTTCCCAACTTGACGTCGGGAGCAACACAAATATAAGAGTCCATCGAAAGCCGTTCTGCCTTTCTGTGGTTGTGGGTTGAAGGAAGGGAGGGCGGTGCCAAGCCTTAGAGGTAAACCAGTGCTCCACGCTGCGAGAGCGACTCGCTCGCTGCTTCGAGCAATTTCACAACTCGCAGGCCGGCGGCGCCGTCGTTATGTGGCGCTTTATTGCCGGTGATGCACTCGACAAAGTATTCCAATTCCTTGCGTAGGGCTTCGATCTGCTCCACCTGCGGAGACCACATATCGCCGGAGCGGTAATTTACCAGCAGGTTATAGAGTCCCTGGCGGCTGGAGATATGCACGCCTTTGTCGTAGATTTTGATCTTTTCATCGGCCTCGAGGTCATTCCAGACCAGCATCTTTTTTTCCCCGCCGATCAGCGTGGTGCGCACTTTCACCGGAGACAGCCAGTTTACGTTGATGTGCGCGATGATCTTATTGGGAAAATAAATAGTGATGAACGCGACGTCCTCGCATCCGTTCAAGTGGGTCTGGCCGGTCGCCACCACCGCTTCCGGACTTTCTTTAATCACGTGATCAATGATGGATAAATCATGCGGCGCGAGGTCCCAGACCACGTTGACGTCGTGCTGGAACAGGCCCAGATTGACGCGAGTCGAATCATAGTAATAAAGCTTGCCCAGCGCTCCTTCGTCCAACAGCTGCACGATTTTCTTTACCGCCCCGGTAAACAGGAAGGTGTGATCGACCATGATTTGCAGGTTCTTGCGTGCCGCCAGGTTTATCAACTCTTCCGCCTGGGCAGCGTTGCTGGTAAACGGCTTCTCGACGAACACGTGCTTCCCATTTTCGAGCGCAGATTTTGCCAGCTCGTAGTGGGTCCAAACCGGCGTGACCACGGCAACGGCATCAATTTCGGTTGACGCTGCCAGTTCCGCGCAGTCCGCCATGACCTTGATGTGCGGATAGGTTTTCTGCACCCGCTTGCGCGATGCCGGACTCTTGTCGCACACCGCGACTACCTGAGAACCCTCGAGCTGGTCAAGGTTTCTGACCACATTTGGACCCCAGTATCCGTATCCAATGACTCCAAACTTAACCATAGTTTTACTGTCCTGGCTTTCGTTGGGGGCTACCAGCGATGTAGAAGTCGCTTGTGGAAATACGGGGAGGGCTGCAGGCAGACCACCTGCAATACAGCGATTTAAAAATAGGAACGAGGAAGCTGAATGCGCGAATTGACTAGTATGCGCCTTCTCCGAATACCACCGCGGCGGGAGTGCGCAACAGGATTTTCAAATCCATCCACGGCGACCAGGTCTTGGCATAGCGCAGGTCGAGTCGCACCATTTCGTCAAATGACACACGGCTGCGGCCGTTGACCTGCCACAGGCCGGTAATTCCCGGCTTCGCTTCGAGCACGCGACGGCGGTGCCAGATGTCATAGGCTTCGACTTCATACGCGATGGCCGGGCGCGGACCCACCAAAGACATTTCACCGCGCAGCACGTTGATGAACTGCGGCAGCTCATCCAGGCTGGTGCGCCGCAGAAACGTTCCCACGCGCGTGATTCTGGAGTCGTTGGTGATCTTATAAAATCCGGTGCCATTGCCATTGTGGGGCTGAGCCTGACCGGCGATTAACTGGGTGACATACTCCTTGTGCACAGCGGAATCGCTGTTTTCCCGCATCGATCGAAATTTCAGGAAGACAAACGGCGCGCCGTGCTGACCTACCCGCTTCTGGCGGAAAAATACCGGGCCCTTCGATGTCAGCTTAATGGCCAGCGCAATGGCAAGAAACGCGGGCGCAAACATTGTTAGCGCAAGTAAAGCGCCAAAGATATCCATAACACGCTTGGTGATGGCGTAAAACTTCCTGTCTTCCGCCTTGCGGGAGAGATCAGGATAGAGCGCGGGATGACTGGGCCTTTCCGGCAAATCGTGGTCCCAGTCTTCGGGAAACAGATGGTAAGAGATGATGATCTGGTTGAACTGTTTCGAACTCAGGTTGCTGCGCAGTGTCTCACTGGCGCGGGTCATGAGGGTGCTGAGAATCAGCCGGCGGTCCTCAATGCTGATTTCAGTGAACATCACCCCCACAACAGAGTCCTTCTGATACCACCCGGTAACGTCGGTCTCGCGGGTTGACAACGAGAGCGCGGAAAGGATCTTCCCCGCAATTTTGCCGCGCTGGTCGGAAGCCAGACAGTTTTGGATATCGAGCAGCATCAGCAGGAACGGCTTTCGCGACCGCTCACTGCGTTTGCGCTCGAGCGAAACCATGCGATGAAAAGATGGCTCGTCCAGCACCCCGCGGTCAGGGCCCTGCTGAAAACCGAAAATCTCCGCGGTTTTCCGCGAGCGGGCCGGACTGTCCACGAACTTCTGCCTCGGCTTTGCTTTGCTCTTTGCAGGAGCGCCGAAGGAATGATTCAACAGCTGTGCCATAAGTGTGACGGCTTTCCGGGGGAGACGTTTTCCAGGGGAGGAAAAAAAATTACGAATGCTTAGTTATTAGAGCTTAAAACTTCTCGGCTGTCTGCGGCGCTAACGGGCCATACCGCTGATAGTAACTATCGTGTTCGCTATTGCTGCTGCTGTTGAGCACCATGCCCAGAAGTTTGGTTTGTTCTACGACTTCCAGACCGCGTTGTAACTGCCTCTTTTGGGTCACTCCCTCCCGGGCCACCAGGAGCACGCCGTCTGCCAATCGGCTCCACAGGCTGGTGTCGGCCAGGGGCAAAAGCGGCGGGGTATCGATCACAATCCAATCAAACCATTGACTTAGCTGAGCTAACAGGCCGGCAAGCTTACCCGACTGCATCAACTCGAGCGGGTTTTCGGGAGGCGCGCCGGCCGGCATGAACCAGAGACCAGCGCCTGCAAGCTGATAAATGTTGCTGACCGGCGCGGAATCGGCTTCCAGCCACTCAGTCAGGCCGGGCACCTTTCCCAGGCCAAAGCGGGAGGCCAGCACCGGCCTGCGCAAGTCGCCTTCCAGCAACAAAGTCGTCTGTTGTTTCTTGCGGGCCAGCACCGCAGCCAGGTTCCCGCAAACCATGCTCTTTCCCTCCTCGGGAATCGAACTGGTGACAAGCAGCCTTTTCAACGGCCGGGCTTGCTGAATCTGCCGCAGCTTAACCGCCAGAAAGCGAAACTTTTCTGCTCCCAGGCTTTCCTGGTTAGTCAGGCAAATGAGGCGGCTGCCAGACCATAAATTAATCGGCAGTTGCGGAAATTGATCCAATTCTTCGGGACGCTGGCTGAGCGACTGCTCTTCCGCGGCCAGTTCCTCCCGGGTCGGCGCGGTGAAGGATTCGTCGCGCTGGCGCTCGGCGTTTTGGAGAAGATCGGTGGCCAGCGAAAGTGGCGCCGGGAAAGAAACCCCAGAGCGCTCTTCCTCGGACTTTTGTAGCGCTTCAAATATTCGGCTCATTGCTTGATCGCTCCCGGTAAGGGTGCAAGGGTGGTACGAACTTCGCTGGTTCGCATGTTCTGGAGATAGTCATGAAGTTGCAGCAGTGTCTGCACTGCTTGCAGAGCTTCTGTCTTATTGCCGTCGGGAGCCATGGGCTGCGTTTTCGATGGTGTCGGGGTAACCCCTAGACGGAAGTCGGCGGCGACTTCGTCAATGATCTCCGGCGCGACGCTAGCCGATTCCCGGGCAAAGGAATTGATCAGCGCGTTCTCGCAAACTGTATTGATCAAACGCGGAATGCCCCGGGTATGCCGGTAAATGGTGTCAACTGTCTTCTGCGGGAATATCTGCAGCGCTGCTTCGGGGGTGGCGCCGGCCAGCTCCAGGCGGCGGTGAATGTAGCCTGCAGTTTCTTCGAGTGTCAACGGCATAAGCTGGGAGCGTAATGCGATCCGTTGTTTCAGCTGCCGCAGTTCCACCGAATCAAGTTTTTCATCCAGCTCCGGCTGGCCCACCAGCAGTATCTGCAACAGCTTTTCCTGCGTGGTTTCGAGGTTCGTCAGCAGCCGGATTTCTTCGAGCACCTCAGCCGACACATGGTGGGC
>JAFAWN010000449.1 GCA_019241735.1 Terriglobales bacterium | reverse complement strand
TAGGTTTCGTGCTAGCTTCTTCAACTTTGTTTGGACGTGAATCGTCTCCAGATAAGAGACTGCAGAATGCGGCGACCGTGTTTCAGGAAATCATGAATACGCCTGACAAAGGGATCCCAACTGATTTGTTTGAGAAGGCGCAGTGCATTGTCATCGTGCCCGGTCTAAAGAAGGGTGCGTTTGGCTGGGGCGGGAAATATGGAAGAGGCTTCGCTTCCTGCCGCCATGGTGACCGCGGATGGGGCGCTCCAGCGGGAATACGAATTGAAGGTGGCAGTTTTGGGTTCCAGATAGGTGGCTCCTCGACCGATGTGGTCATGCTGGTCATGAATGAAAGCGGCATGAACCGGCTGTTAGCGGACAAGTTTACGTTGGGGGGGCAGGCAGCCGCCGTAGCGGGCCCGGTAGGCCGTGAGACCAGCGCGAACACGGATGTGCTGGCTACCGCCGAAATTTTGTCATGGTCACGTTCGCATGGACTATTCGCGGGAGTCTCTCTGGAAGGCGCCACTTTGCGCCCCGATGGCGACGAAAATGAGAAGCTCTATGAAAAAGCAATGACCAACAAAGAGATTCTTCAAGGCGGAGTGCAAACCCCACATGCGGCGCGGATGCTCATTTGCGAACTGGATGAGTTCACCAAGGGCGTCACTTCACCTTGTGGAAATGCCACCGCGCGTTCGTTGGAATTTAGCGGCCGGGCGAGATTATCTGAAATCCACTTTGCTACCAATAAGGCCGACATCCTCCCAGACTCAGAACCCGCGCTCTCGCAAGCTCTGGCTGCTCTGAAGGATAATCCCTCGTGGAAAGTGCGAATCGAGGGGTATACAGACAACGTGGGATCTGCCAGCGCCAACAGAAAGTTATCCGAGGACCGCGCCAATGCAGTCGCCGACTGGCTGGCAAGTCATGGGGTGGACAGGGCCAGGCTAAAAACACGAGGTTACGGCGAAACCCATCCTATCGCGGACAACTCGACCGACGAAGGCCGGGCCAAGAATCGTCGCGTGGAACTTGTAAGGATGCGCTAAGAAAGAATCGGGGCGATGACCTCGCCCCGAGCTCAACTCATGCACGCTACGCAGCGCGCTGTGACATCTTTGACATTGCAATCGCCAGTGCCGTGGCCCCCAATGTCTTTACCAGTGTTGGGTGCTGCGCGTAGAAACCGCTAATTGAATCCACTATAGAAGGATTCTGTTTGTGCGCCTCGGTGGCTATGGTTTCCACTGCCTGGGGCGAGATCTGGCTTGCCGTTTCCGGCGTGACCTGCGTCGATCCTCCACCCAGGCCTGCGGGTAAGTTGCCGCCGAACACTTTCGCCAATACCGAAGGCCCGGCCGCGGCCAGCAACTGATTCAGCATCCCGCTCTTTTGTTCGGGACTTGATTGCTGGAACAGGTTGGACACCATTTGACCGAAGGCTGGGGTCTGGTCCGAACGAAAAGCAGCTGACAGTCCTTGCGCCAGTACGTCCTTGGGGACCGACTGCGCGACGCTGTCATAATGAGCGGTAACATCAGTGCTCGCCGGCGAGGCACCGTCCCCGCTGTACTGCTGCAGAATTCCGGTTACTTTGTTCATCCAATCCATAATGCTCCTTTAAAAAGACTGAAATTTGGGCGCGCCGACCGGTGGTGGAAGGAGCGCCCGTTGAGTACTGCCTAGGCGGCGGGAATTATCAATTGCTGGCCGGCTTTGATCTTATCCGGATCGTCCAGCTTATTAGCATCCGCAATCTTCTTGTATTTGTTGGCGTCGCCGTAAAACTGCTTGCTGATTTTCGACAAATTGTCGCCCGGCTGCACCGTATAAGTCTGGGTTTTTTCGTCCACCAGAATATCGTGCTTAAGATCGGCGAAATTTGGGTCAACCTTCTTGATTGCGTCCCAGATCCGATTCTTGCTGGCTTCCGAGGTTGCCGTGGCCTTGATGTATAACTGGTTTCCGTCCATGTTGACGTTCTGCAGCTGGGCTCCTTCTTTTTGAATGGCATCGAGGACCGGCTGATATTTTTGCTTCAATTGCTCAAATTGGTCGGGCATGTGAACTCCTATAAATGTAACCAAGATTTACCCACTTGGGACTGAAGCGGAGTAGCGTGCTTTCTCCGAGTGGTTCTTTCGTGGGCTCTTCTTTGATGCCTTCCGCGGAGACGCGGTTTGACAATTTGGGTCGGTCTACGGCCTCTCGCAACAGCAATGATTGAAGGCGACAACCGTCAGGAATAGGCCAATCCCTTGCGCAGGTATGTTCGGTTTGCAACCGAATTCATTCTCGCCCTACCTTACGCGTGATCTCAATTCTGTTTGGCGATGATCTTGTCTTTGATCTTCGCATACGTCGCCGCAGGAATAATCTTCTTCCTCGTCAAATCCGTCTTCTTTGCGTAGGGACGGCCGTCGATGATTTTCTGTGAGTAGGCGGTTCCAATTCCTGGCAGCGCCTCAAGCTGGTCTTTGGTCGCCGAGTTAATGTCCACCAAATCCGTACTGGTGGCAGTGGCGCTGGCCGTTTTGGACGCTGTCTTGGCAGCTTGCCCCACCACCACCCCGCTGGTCAGGCATAGCGCGAAAAGCGTGACGAGCATTCTCGTGATCAACTTCTTAGTCATAGTTTGCCCCTCCTAAATATATACATTCGCAGGCGAAATTTTATACAGTGCCATAATCGCAGAAATCAGCACGTGGAGGAATCTATCACACTGGCCTCGATATCACACCCCTTCGCACAGGA
>JAFAWN010000292.1 GCA_019241735.1 Terriglobales bacterium | reverse complement strand
AGCAAACGCGAAGTAGCTTTTTCGTAATGCGGGTTCAGGCTGTTCCGACCGCTGTATTTTGCGTGAAAGCCAGGATGGGCCTGGAAGATAAAGTTCATCTGTCCGGACAGCCAGAAATGCGTGATTTGAATGCGCGGGAACATGGATTCCGAACCATTTTCGGGAGCAGGATCAACCTGCTGATCAATTTCGGCGGCAGCGTCGACATGCGCGGAGCCCGTTCCTTGCGACGCAGGAGGCACACTTTGGGCAAAGGCGATCCCGCAGTTAGCGGCAAACAGCAGGATCAAGAGCAGCCGATTGAGGCTTCCGAATTCGGCCGGTTCATTCCGCAACTTGCAGGCCCTCTCCATGGTTTCAAACTATACAGATTGAATGAATAGAAGGTTAAAACAGCGAGCCTTCAGTGCCCGTGAAAAAACCAAGGAGCATCTCGAAGGTCAGCCTCCCAGTTGCGGGAGAATTGAGGCGGATCCAAACAGGAAAATTGAGCCAACGATTACGCTGTATACCGCGGTCAGGCCGATCACGGTCCGCATCAATAACGGATTAGCTGCGCTGAAGCGGAATACGCCTACCGCCGCGGCAGTCATCAATGTGTTCATAAGGAGCAGGCCAGCCAGAAACATTCCCAATCCCAGGAAGCCACGCGACACGCCTCCTAAGTTGGCAGCGAGCAAGAATAACAGTAGCTGGCTTGGGGTTTCAGCGCCCAGCCCATGGATTATGCCGATCGCGAAAACCGACTTGCCACTATAAGCCCCGGGTAATCTCGCGGTCTCGGGTAGGGAGGAGCTGAATCCATTCTTCATTTTCCATCGTAACCAGCGAACAGCGGAAATCAGAATCATGGCGCGCGACCGAGGAACAAAGTGAGTATGCTTCCGAAAAAGAGTCGTCAGTACATAAACGCCCAATACTAACAGCGTGAAACCTACAGCGCGTTCCGCCCAGTTATCGATGCGATGAGGCAAGGAGCGCTGAAAAAAGATTACCGCGCCGCCTAGGACGGCAACCATCGCCGCATGTCCGGAAACATACAGCAGTCCCATTCTCATCGCGCGGTTGGGCGAGGCTTCGACGCCGGTAATATCGGAGATGGCGGCGATGTGGTCGTAATCGAAACCATGCCTGAATCCGAGCACGGCAGCCGACAAGAGAGCCAGATTGATGGTGCTCGAAAGCATAAATAGTGCGGCCCCAGGGATGAATGCGCTACGAGTGATTTATTCCGTCTTATTACCTGACAACCGCGCCATGACATCCGGAGGAAGCGGCAGCCCTTTAAGGCGCTGCGGGTCGTCGGGATTGCGGCCCGCCCAGACGCGGGTCTCGAACCCTTCCACTGCAAGTTTTCCAGACTTAAAAAATTGGTGCCGTATCACAAAACTGCTGCGCTTAAACTCCTGCACATCCGATTCAACGGTCAGTTCATCCCCGAATGTGGAAGACGAAATAAAGCGTGCTCGTACGTCAACCAATGGCACTCCCACGATCCCATGGGAACTAAACAACTCCCGTATCGGCATGCCGGCATTTGTGAACAGCGCGGTGGTACAGGCATCGAACCACATCAAGTATTGTGGATAAAAAACTATGCCAGCGGGATCGCAATGCCCCCACTCCACCAATATTGTTTTCTTGCTGACGAACACGTTCCTCCGCAGCGGCAACCGAAATAATTATCGCAGCCGTCCAGCCTTATTCCATTGGCAAACCAACATAATTTTCTGCCAGGGTTTGCGCCGCGGCACGCGAGCTGGTCACATAATCCAGCTCCGCCAGTTGCCGTCGTTCATCAAACGGATTCGCGCCCTGGAAGCGATGCAGCATGGAAGTCATCCACCACGAAAAGCGCTGCACCTTCCAAACCCGGCGCAAACACTTTTCGGAATATTCGTTAAGCAACCTCATATTTCCGGAAGCGTAGAACTCCGCTAAAGCGCGGGCGAGCACCCGCACATCCGCTACTGCGAGGTTGAGTCCTTTCGCCCCGGTGGGTGGAACGATGTGCGCTGCGTCGCCGGCCAGAAACAGCTTCCCACTTTGCATTGGCTCGACAACAAAACTGCGCATCCCGGTGACGCCTTTCTGGATCACCGGACCTTCGATGAGCTTCCAGTCGTTCTCCGCTGCCAGGCGAGTTTGCAATTCACGCCAGATTCGATCATCCGGCCACTGCTCGAGATCTTCCTCGGGATTACATTGCAGATAGAGGCGGCTGATTTGGGGAGAGCGCATGCTCAGAAGCGCGAAGCCACGATGGTGATAGGCGTAAATGAGTTCCTGGGAAGAAGGCGGCGCCTCCGCCAGGATCCCCAGCCAGGCGAAAGGACAGTCACGCTCATAGACCGTGAGAGTTGCCGGATCGATTGCTGGCCGGCAGACTCCGTGGAAGCCATCACATCCGGCAATAAAGTCGCACCCGAGTTCCTGCTGCTCGCCATCCTCCTGAAAACGAATGGTGGGATGCGGGCCGTCGAACCCGTGCACGCTGACATCTTCCACTTCGAACAGAATCTGCCCCTGCGCAGCTAGACGTGCGTTAATCAGATCTTTGATGACTTCGTGCTGGGCATAGATGGTCACTCCCTTCCCGCCGGTCAGCTCCTTGAAATCAATTCGATGCCCCCGGCCAGCGAAGCGCAGTTCTATGCCGTAGTGGACAAGACCTTGTTGCCGCATCCGCTCCCCGACGCCAGTTTCATTCAACAGATCGACCGTACCCTGTTCCAGTACCCCGGCCCGGATGCGCTGCTCGCAGTAGTCCCGGCTTCGGGCCTCGAGCACCACCGACTCGATTCCTGAAAGGTGCAGAAGATGCGAAAGCACCAGTCCCGCCGGTCCCGCTCCCACAATTCCAATTTGCGTTCGCATAGTTCCGGGTGACTTAACGGCGGAGCGCCGTTTGCGGCAATAACTTCGATTGGACGCGAACTAAATGGCGCACAAGGACGATAGACTGGCGGGCCAATTCAGGTCAACACGGCCACAGAATCGGTTCTGCGGATACAATATTCAGCAGCCAGGAGAGCTCGTCAACATATTCATGCCTCCCCCTCGCGTCACACCGCAAAGCATGGACACCGCATTATCGCCGCCGGTCCCGCTAACCATTGAGGGTTACTGCGTGCTCCATCAGATGATGCATTTTCGCTGGACGGCGTGGCAGCAGCTTCCTGCCGAACAAAAACAGCGGCTGATTCAGGAAGCCAGCGCGCTGCTGGCAAAGATGGAACGCAACGCTGCCGGGCAATCTGCGCTGTATTCCCTGCTCGGACACAAAGGCGACCTGATGTGGCTGCATTTTCGACCCTCCTTTGATGAGCTGAAACAAGCCGAGCTGGATCTGGCAAGTCTGGGCATCAGCGAATTCGTGACGATAGCATCCTCCTATATTTCCATCATTGAACTTGGACTCTATGAGTCCAGCATAAAAACCTATAAAGAGCTCGCGGAGAAAAACGTTGAACCTCACACGGAAGAATGGGACCACGCGATCACGGATACCTTGAATCGGCAGAAGGAAGCAATGCGACCGCGCCTGTTTCCCGAGATTCCCAGCCATCGTTATCTGTCTTTTTATCCAATGGACCGTCGTCGCGCCGAGGACAAGAACTGGTACACCCTGCCCATGGAAGAGCGCGCCCGGCAGATGAATGAACACGGACTGGTAGGCCGCCGTTACGCCGGCCAGGTCAAACAGATTATCAGCGGATCGATCGGCTTCGACGATTGGGAGTGGGGAGTGGATTTGTTTGCGGATGATCCCCTGGTTTTCAAGAAGCTGATCTACGAAATGCGTTTCGACGAAGTGAGCGCCGTTTACGCGCTATTCGGACATTTCTATCTCGGCCTCAGATGCCCGTCAGCGGGACTGGGAAAGTTGCTCAATGGCGAGCTGCCGAAACCCTAAACATTCTCGAGACCTTGCGCTGAAGTGGAGAACTAATGGCAATACTAGGCTTGATCGAATATAAGGACGCCAGTCCGGAAGTTCGGGCCGTTTACGACGACATCATGGCCACCCGTAAGACCGATTGGATCAATAATTTCTGGAAAGCAATCGCGAATGATCCAGTCACTTTGCGGCGCACGTGGGATGACATTAAGCAGATCATGTCTCCCGGAGCGCTGGATCCGCTTATGAAAGAGATGATTTACGTGGCCGTGAGTGTCAGCAATCAATGCGGCTATTGCATCGCTTCCCACACTGTCTCCGCCCGAAACAAGGGCATGACCAACGCGATGTTTCAGGAATTGATGGCAGTAGTGGGCATGGCGAATGAGACTAACCGGCTGGCTGCGGGATATCAGGTGGAGATTGATGATCAGTTCAAGCCCCAGGCCGCGCGTGGCATCGCTCACCGTTCCGCGGAGCGATCAGAGGACTTCAACCGCCGGGGGACGCCCGGAGAAACCAGCCGGAGATGATCACCGGCGCGGAAAGTGAAATTCATGCGCCCGCATATCCACCCGTCGCCCGCGGAAAATCACGCCTTCAGCTTCCAGGCGGAATCGCTGTTCCATGGCCGGCTCCCCGCATAGTTTGATTTGCCCCCCTGCGCCCAGCACCCGATGCCAGGGCAATCCCAATGAGCGATGCAATACCTGGGCAACAGTCCTTGCGTTACCAGGAAAGCCTGCGGCGCGCGCAATAGCGCCGTAAGTAGAAACTTTTCCGCGCGGGATTTTCCGGATTTTATCCAGAATGCGCAACTGCATTGTCATGTCTTAGAGGCCGTTGCGATTACAGTCTCAGGCCGTGGCGCTCTTGGCAAATGACTCCACTGCTTCCTCGTCATCGTCGTACACTTCGAACACAGTCACCAGTTTTGTCATGTGCAGCAGATCGCCGACCCGGTCGTTCAGGTTGGTGAGCTTGATGGAGCCTCCGGCGATGCGGGCTGAGGTGAAAAGCGAAACCATTGTGCCCAGTCCTCCGCTATCCATGTACGTAACTTCCTTGAGGTTGAGCACGATCCGGTTGTTCTGTGCGATGAGGGCCTTAATCTCATCGCGAAAAATAATCGTCTCCTCGCCGAAAACGATCCGGCCAACGCAGTGGACGATCGTAACTCCGTTCTCGGTGGCCTGGCTGGTGAGTATCAGTTCCACGTAAGGGTCCTCGGCGGCTAAACTTGGAGCAGACAGCGTATCCCGCAATGCGGTTCTCCGCAAGCCGGCGTTATAGCGGCAATTCCTGCGTGGTCGGGAAGTGATGCTGCTCTCTACCCACTTTCCCGTCATATTTCGTGGTCATCTTGAACAACTCGAATCGCCCGTCGGCTGCGAGCGCGCGGCAGCGTCCACGCAGGCCATGCATTTCGGCGGAGGCCATGGGACGGAAATCTACCGCCACCTTGAGATTCTGATTGAGAACTTCCATGCTATCGATGCCGCT
>JAFAWN010000257.1 GCA_019241735.1 Terriglobales bacterium | reverse complement strand
AGCCTTGAGCGCCTCCAATGACGACGTGGTGGCCTCGGAAAGAGGCTTGTCATATTTTTGAATGGAAGCGAGCGACTCTCCCAGCTTTTGACGCAACCGTGAGCCCGCCTGATGTAGCGAATTCAAAACCGTTTCTTTCTTATCGGCCTGTGCTTCCTCCCGAGCCAGTGATTCGCCGCTGGCTGCGTTTACCGCCTCGAGCGTGACAACATACTGGGTCCCCAGAGTCGCAATTGAGCCGTTCAGCATGGCCTTAATACCGTCGCGTAAACAAATTTCCCGGCCCACTTCGTTGGAAATATGCTCATCCGGAGAGCGCCCCATCAGTTGCAATGTCTGCTTGACCTTCTGGTCCGGAAAAACGTTGAGATACGGTGACTGCTCAAGATCTACTGCCAGGGCCTTCTTCAAAGCGCCGTCAAAAACCGGATCGGCTGTAGTGTTGACGAAGTCGGTCAGCAGGATTGCGTCTTTCTCGCTCATCTTGGCATGACCTCGCCGCATAAAAAACGTGATGAGGAGCACTGCAATCGCCGCGGCAAAAACCGGGATTACAGCCCATCGCAGGCGCTTTCGAGATGGGGCGGGAGCGGAAGCCGCGGGCACCGTTCCAGAACTGAGGCCGGCCATCACTCCGGAATCACTGTCGCGTCGTACCCGTTTCAAATCCGCGCGCACTTCGGCGGCGCTCTGGTAACGGAGTTCGCGGTCTTTTTCCAGAAGCTTGGTGATGATTTCGTCCAGTCTGAGCGGAATCTGGGGATTCAGGCGTACCGGCGGAACCGGCGCGCGATTTAAGATGGCTTCAAAGATTACCGCTGAAGTCTCACCCAAATGCGGCAGCGTGCCAGTCGTCATCTCGTAAAGCACCGTGCCGAAGGAAAACAGATCAGAGCGGGCGTCTAAATCCTTGCCCCGCGCCTGCTCGGGAGACATGTAGGAAACTGTTCCGACGGTCGAGCCGGGACTGGTTAGGAAATTGTCATCCGCAGTGACCGCTGAGCCGGGATTAGAACCCGGAGAGGAGCCTGCCCTCACACTTTGTTTGGCCAGGCCGAAGTCGAGCACTTTAGCTTGATTCCGGGTGGTGACGAAGATGTTTGCAGACTTGATGTCGCGGTGAACGATGCCCTTAGAGTGCGCGGCATCGAGCGCGTCGGCGATTTGAATCGCCAGCTCGAGGGCCAGGGACATTTCCAGGGCCTGGTTTCCGATCAACTGCCTGAGGGTTTGTCCCTCCAGCAATTCCATGGCGAGGAAGTAGCGTCCATCCGCCTGGCCAATCTCGTATATGGTGCAAATATTAGGATGGTTCAGGGCTGAGGCGGCACGTGCTTCTCGTTGAAACCGCTCCAGCGCCGCGGGATCTTTTTCCAATTCTCCGGGAAGGAATTTCAACGCGACGTGACGCCCGAGGTTAACGTCCTCCGCCTCATACACCACCCCCATCCCGCCGCCGCCGATGCGGCGCAGAATACGGTAGTGGGAAATGGATTCGCCGATCACGTGGCCTCTCGCTGGAAAGGAATTCCTGATGGTAGGCGGTGTTGAGGGGCAAGTCAATTGCGTCACCGGACGTCTTGACGCTGATCGCATTGCGGAGTAAATTGGCCGCGTTCCAATTCCTGTCTCTCATATCGGCGATTTTTCAGCCCGCTGTCGTCCGGCCTCAAAGATGTTTTTACAACGTGATTGAGTCAGGGCTTCCCAAATTTTCTGAATTGGAGGATGGAGAATGCGTAAGCTGATGATCGTTTCAATGGTTATGTTTTTGTTCTGCTCGACTTCCGCGGTGCTGGCCCAGGATAAGACACCTGACGTGGGGTGGGTTTATATGACAACGCCAAAATCCGGCATGGTCAAACAAATGGAGGAGGGCAGGAAACGCCACATGGACTTTCACCGCAAGCAGAACGACACCTGGACGTGGCTGATCTGGCAAATCGAAACTGGCGATGCGACCGGCGCATATTATTCCACCAGCTTCGGCCACTCCTGGCATGATCTGGATGCCTGGGAGTCGAAGATGGGTACCGCCGACACCGCCGATGGCGCAGTAAACCTCGCCCCGTACGGCGGCACTACTACCGCGAGCATCTGGATGGTGATGAAAGATTCAAGTCGCCCATCGAGCGACCGCAATCCTCCCAAGCTGGCGGAGATTAATCATTTCCTCCTGAAGCCGGGCACTGATGAGGAATTTACCGACAACATCCACAAGATTAACGACGCCATCAACAAAATGAACTGGGGTCTGCACTACACGTGGTACCAGCTCCAGGATGGCGGCGAAGGCCCGCATTACGTTCTGGCAATCGATATGAACAGCTGGGCGGACCTGGCCGGACCGGAGATCGGATTTCCCGAAATGCTGGAAAAGGCCGTGGGAAGGCGCGACGCCGATTATCTGCGGCACAGCTTCGATAAGATGATCAAGCGGTCGTGGACAGAAACAATCCGCTATCGGCCGGATTTAAGCTACGTGCCGGGTTCGAGATAGCAAGCCTGGTAACTCTTGTTGGGCGCCGTCACTCGAGGCGGCGCCTCGTTCCATGCCGCCGGTTAGGTCATGCCCCCCGGTTGGGGCGGACGTAGCGTTCCATCTCCGCCGTCCACTTTAAGAAGCGGCCGAGGTTGCGTCGCTCACGCCACACAAATTCCCAGAATTCCCAAAAACCAATCTGCTGGGTTTTTACCCCGCAGTAGGTTTCAATGCGCCAAAGCAGATAAGGGCTGCGCCAGGGGGCAAGGCGATGTCCGCGTGTAGAGTTCCACAGGAAGCGGAGAATCTGCCGCATAGGTTTAGAGATAACTATAGAGATGGAGTGGATGGAGTTCAATGGAAGGGGCGTGCAAGTGAGCCCGAAATCGGCCTCCTCCCCCAAACGGCAGACATCGGCAATAATATGCAAGGCTATATCGCCCGGGATAAATATGGCTGAACAAACTGCCCGCGAGAAAGCGGAAGAGCATTATTACCGTGCGCTTGATTTTGTTGCCGATGGCGAGTACCAGCTGGCGCTGGCGGAGTATAAGAAATCGATTGCCGCAGATCCTCACTTTACCGACGCTTTGCATGGGATGGCGAGAGCTTTGCAGGACCTCAATCAACTGGACGAGGCCATTGCCACCGCCAAGCGGATCGCGGAGATCGATCCGGACGATGTGCTAGCCCACACCAGCCTCTCCGTGCTCTATCAGAAGAAAAATATGATTGCGGAAGCAGAAGACGAGGGCAACAAAGCGCGGATTCTGGGTTGGAAACAGCAGTTGAAAAAACAGAGTGATGGGCAGGGCTGACCGTACTGGGGTCAGAGGGCGCGCTCTAGATTCTGTTTAAAGCGGGGCGCTAGAGTTCGTACTTCTTCATCAGGTGACGGAACGAGCGGTAGGAAATTTTTAATACATCGGCGGCGCGGGTTTGCACGCCATTAGACTGGTTGAGCGCACCGAGTAACAGAGACTTCTCAATGTCGGCGACGTACTTTTCCATATCAACGCCGTCGGGCAGAACTGAGCCTGAAGTGGTAGTGGCCCCTCCTACTCCAGCCGCGGCCGCTCTCGCCTTGGAGCGTTCCACCGGCAGCTCGACGCGCAATTCTTCTCCAGTTTCGAGAGCCACCGCACGCTCAATGGTGTTTTCCAGCTGGCGCACATTTCCCGGCCAGTCATAACCGCAGAGCGCGTGGAGTGAATCCGAATTGACCCGCAGGATGCTTCGTCCCGCCGCCGGCGCATATTTCTTAAGGAAATGGTTGACCAGCAGTGGAATATCCTCGCGCCGCTCCCGCAAGGGCGGAACTGAAATCGGAATGACGCTGAGGCGGTAATAAAGGTCTTCGCGAAAGGTATTCTCCGCCACCTGGCGATCGAGATCGCGGTTGGTGGCGGCGATAACGCGAACATCGATCGCGATCTCCGCCGATCCGCCTACCGGACGCAGGCAGCGTTCCTGTAACACGCGTAGCAATTTCACCTGCATAGTGAGGGACATCTCGCTTATCTCATCCAGAAAGATAGTCCCCTGGGTGGCAACCTCAAAAAGACCGCGCTTGTTCTGATTGGCGCCGGTGAAGGCCCCTTTCACGTATCCGAACAGCTCGCTTTCCAGCAGCGTTTCCGGAAACGCGCCACAGTTGATGGAAACGAACGGTTCGGTGGCGCGCGAGGAGCAGACGTGGACGGCCCGTGCCACCAGTTCCTTGCCGGTCCCGCTTTCGCCGTAGATCAACACCGTGCTCTGGGTAGAAGCCACAGTGCGGATGGTATGTTTCAACTTTTCCATGGCGGGGCTGGCGCCGACAATGTTATCCAGAGAATTTCGGGTTGCCGCATCGCGTTTGAAAGCAAAGTTCTGACGGCTGAGTGTCATCTTTTCGAGTGCGCGATTGATGGCGAGCTTGATTTCGTCTATTAATCCGGGAGATTTTCGGATGTAATCCGTCGCGCCGCCGGCTTTCACTGCCTGTACGGCTGCCTCGTAATCGTCGACCGCAGTGATGAGGATCACCGCCGAATCCGGCGAGACCTGATGTGCGTGGCGCAGGACCTCGATGCCATCGGTTTTCGGCATCTTGATATCGGTCACTACTACGTCATAGAGAGCGCCGTCGAGCTTCCTCATCGCCACTTCGCCGGAATTGACGGTCTCAACCTTATGCCCGTCACGCCGCAGGGCGATATCCAGCATTTCGCAGATGGAGCGCTCGTCGTCACAGACCAGGATGTTACCCATGGGCAGCTACTCCCGCGGTGGTGGCGAGTTCTTTAGGTAGGCCAGAATGTTGGCGTCCCACGGATTCGTTTTTGATTTCTGCCCCCAGGCGGCGAAGGCGCAGCACAAAGACACTTCCTTGTCCCAGTTTCGAGCGCGCCCAAACCTTCCCTTCGTGGGCCTGCACAATTTGGAAGACGATGGCCAATCCCAGGCCGGTCCCGCCTTCGAATTGCGATTGAAATGGCTCGAAGATTTTTTCCACGAATTGTGGAGGCATGCCGGGGCCGGTATCGGCAAAATTAAGCTCCCACGCATCATGGTCGGCCTGTAGCGATACAGTTAGGACGCCGCCAGACGGCATGGCTCGGACCGCGTTCTCACAGAAATTCCAGAAAACCTGTTTCAGCTTGTCTCCGTCAGCCAGGGTTAAAGCTTGTTGAACCTTATAGCGCCGCTCGATACGGATGCCGCTGTTCTGGGCCAGAAGACGATGTTGGAGCAGGGTAAGGGTATCCTCGAGCAGCGGCACCAGATCTACACTTCCAAACTGATACTGC
>JAFAWN010000217.1 GCA_019241735.1 Terriglobales bacterium | reverse complement strand
GCTGAAGTCAGATGTCAAATATCGCTTCTCCATTGACATGGCTTCTTTGAAATCCTGAATGGCCGAACATTAAAAGAAGAAAGCGACAGATGAAGCCAAAACGAGGCCACCTGGCCGTGGTTCCGTGTTTTCATTTGAACTTCCGGTCGTGTGATTGCTTTAGCCGTGCTTGATGAATTCCCCGCTTTGCAACTCGGCAACAGCTTGTCGTAGTTGCTGCTGCGTGTTCATGACGATTGGCCCGTACCACGCAACGGGCTCCTCGATGGGTTGGCCGGAGACCAGCAAAAACCGGATTCCCTCCGGACCGGCCTGCACCGTCACTTCGTCGCCGCGATCAAACAGCACCAGCGAGTGATTACTTACATCGTACCGGGGGGCCGCGTTGGGTTCGTGGGCCTTCTCCGTCAACACTGCCCGGGGATCGGAGGCATCGCGGAATGTTCCCGAGCCCGCAAATACATACGCGAATGCGTTTCGCGTAGTCTCGATTTTGAGCCGCTTTCTTTGCCCCGGCGGTACCGAGACATCAAAGTAATTAGGATCGGCGGCCACCCCGCTAACCGGTCCACGCTTCCCCAGGTAATCACCGCAGATAACGCGCACGTGTGTGCCGTCATCGTCGGTAATTTCGGTGATTGCGCTGGACGGAATGTCCTGGTACCGCGGCGCTGTCATCTTCAGTGATGCCGGCAGGTTTGCCCACAACTGAAATCCGTGCATGCGGCCCTGGGCATCGCCTTTCGGCATTTCCTGATGCAGGATGCCACTGCCCGCTGTCATCCACTGCACGTCTCCCGCGCCCATTTTCCCTTTGTTGCCCAGGCTGTCACCATGCTCAACTGATCCCGCCAGCACATAAGTGATGGTTTCGATCCCACGGTGCGGATGCCAGGGAAATCCCGCCGCGTAATCTTGGGGATTGTCATTGCGAAAATCGTCCAACAACAGAAATGGATCGAAGTCTTTCGTCTTGCCGAAACCGAAAGCGCGTTGCAGCTTTACCCCCGCGCCCTCAATTGTCGGCGTGGTTTGAATAATTTCCTTCACTGGTCGCAGTGACATAACATTCCTCCTTCTGTCATCCCGCGCGCCATTGCGTGGCGCGGGCGAAGCCGACTTTGTGTGGCCGCGGGCGTTCCCGCCCACGTTCCCTTCTCTCTTCGGCGGAACCTTAAGCCTTTATAAATTCCACATCCAGGGTGATGGACACCTCATCTCCCACTACGATGCCGCCGGTTTCGAGGGCTGCATTCCAGTTCAGGCCGAAAGTTTTTCGGTTGATTTTCGTAGTCGCCGAAATCCCCATCCGAGTATTTCCCCAAGGATCTTTAGTCGGCGGCGTTGGCCCTTCAACCTCAAAGGTCACAGTTTGTGTTACCCCGTGAATCGTCAGTTCTCCAGTGACCGCCAGCCCTCCCTCGCCAAGGCGTTTAACCTGGCTCGACTTGAATGTCAGTGTTGGATATTTCTCGACGTCGAAGAAGTCGCCGCTTTTAAGGTGAGCATCCCGCTGCGGATCTCGCGTTTCGAGCGAATTGGCCTCTATCACCGCCTCCACATGTGACCTCGTTATGTCGGATTCGTCCGTCGTCAGGCTTCCAGAAATTTTCGAGAAATGCCCCCTAACGTTAGAGATCATCATGTGCCGGACCTTGAATTCCGCAGAAGAATGGGCTGGGTCAATCTTCCAGGTAGCGGTGGATGTTTGCGGCGATGCCTCGGCTGGATCCTGTTCTATTGCAAGTGTGCTCATGGTTATGTTCCTCCTGTTCCGATTAGATGCGTTTGCACGATATTCGTTTCAACAAGTAAATATTGGCTTCCCAAGACGAAGCCAGAACTCCGGTGACGTCTGTATGCCGGGTGCCTAGCTCGCGTGCCAGGCCAGTAAGTCTCCGCGAAGCCGGAAGCTAAGGTTGTCGGTTAGCCATTCCCAGCGAAGTTACCCGCCCCCTCGCGCACGGAGGCCAAAAGCTCACCCAGCGCGGCAAGCCGGTCCTTCTTCAAATGCCCCAGCTGCCGCCGGTGCATCTCCCTCACCGGTTCATCCAGACCGGCTAGGACTTTCA
>JAFAWN010000066.1 GCA_019241735.1 Terriglobales bacterium | reverse complement strand
GAGCCCGTCGATACCTACAAAGCGCGCGAGTTGATGCGGATGATCGCCGAATCCGCCTATATCTGCGGCGATCCGGGCATGCAATACGACACCACGGTCAACCGCTGGCACACGTCGAAGAACACGGCGCCGATCAATGCCTCGAATCCGTGCTCGGAATATATGTTCCTGGATGATTCGGCCTGCAACCTTGCCAGCCTGAATCTGCTGAAGTTCGCTCCCAACGGGACTTTCGACGTTGATGCTTACCGTCACGCGGTGGACATCCTGATTACGGCCCAGGAAATCCTGGTGGACAATGCCGGATATCCAACGGAAATGATTGCCAGGAATTCGCACGATTACCGCCCGCTCGGCTTGGGCTACGCCAACCTCGGCGCATTGCTGATGGCCGCCGGCCTTCCCTACGATTCGGATGCCGGACGCGACTACGCCGCCTGCGTCACGGCCATTATGTGTGGCGAGGCCTATCTGCAATCCTCCCGCATCGCCGGACTCGCTCCGCCGCTCGTGCCGGCCACCGAGCCGACGCAGCGCGGCCTCGCGGAAACCAATCTCGGAGAAAATGTCATGCCCGGTGGCGCCTGCCCCGGCTGGTACATCAATCGCGAGCCCTTTCTCGACGTCATCCGCATGCACCGCGCCTCAGTCAACAACATCAACAAAACCAACGTCCCCGCGCCGCTGCACGAAGCCTCCCGGCAGTGCTGGGACGAAGCGCTCGCCCATGGCGAGCGCTTCGGCTTCCGCAACTCCCAGGTCACCGTTCTCGCTCCAACAGGCACAATAGGGTTCATGATGGATTGCGACACGACCGGCATCGAGCCGGACCTCGCGCTGGTGAAATACAAGAAGCTGGTGGGCGGCGGAATGATCAAAATCGTCAATCAGACTGTCCCTACGGCGCTGTTCAAGCTTGGCTACACCCACGAAGAGGCGGACAAGATCGTCAGCTACATTGATGCTACCGGAACGATCGAAGGGGCGCCCGAAATCAAGGACGAGCATCTGGCGGTCTTCGATTGCTCCTTCAAGCCGTCGAAGGGCACGCGGTCGATCCACTATTTAGGGCATCTGAAGATGATGGCGGCGGCGCAGCCCTTCATCTCCGGCGCGATTTCGAAGACTGTCAACCTGCCGGAAAATGCCACCGTCGAAGACATCATGGAAGCCTACATCCAGGCGTGGAAGCTGGGGCTGAAAGCGGTTGCCGTCTATCGCGATGGATGCAAGAAGTCGCAGCCGCTCAGTGCTGCCGGCAGCACCACCGCGCTTTCCAAGAAAGAAGATGCGCGCGCCAACCTGGAGCGCGCTATTGCGAGCGAAGATCAGGCCAGCCTTACCGGTCCTCCGCGCGCGGTGCGCCATCGCCTGCCGGAGGAGCGGGCCTCGATCACTCACAAGTTTGAGGTGGGAGGCCACGAAGGCTACATCACCGTCGGCCTTTATCCTGACGGATGCCCCGGCGAAATCTTCGTCACCATGGCCAAAGAAGGCTCGACCGTCTCCGGCCTGATGGACAGTTTTGCCTGCGCCATCTCTATCGCGTTGCAACACGGCGTGCCGTTGAAGCTGCTGTGCGAGAAGTTCGCCCACACCCGCTTCGAGCCCTGCGGATGGAGCAAGACTCCGGAAATCGGCTTCGCCAAGTCGATCATGGACTACATCTTCCGCTGGCTCCAGCTTCGCTTCCTTACCGGCCAGCAGCAGATGCTGTTCGATACACTCCGCCCCCGTGCCGCCGGCTCGCTGACCGCAGCCGGCGAAAGTCTAGGAGACATGAACGGCGTAGATCGTATGGGTGTCGACCGTGCAGGTACAGACCGAGTAGCTCTGGATCGTGTTGGGCGGGCGCCCTCGCCGGCCGATCCCGTTACTGGGGCGATACACGCCGCCGATGCCCTGTCCACCATCGTTGATCTGGGAGACGCTCCGACCTGCAGTTTTTGCGGCAGCATCATGACCAGAAACGGCAGCTGTTACCGCTGCATGAGCTGCGGCAGCACCAGCGGCTGTAGCTAGGATTGCGTATCGGCAAACGTTACACATATGTGGGCGAGCGAAAGCTGGACTTCAAATTGCGCCCTTGCAATCCCATCCGAAGAGATCGAAGCCCATCAGTGACATTAGATGAAATCGTGGCAGATATAGCCGACGGCATTGCTCGCATAGATTCGTCAGGAGTTCCCGTTCGCGCCTTCAACCCGGGGGTTGGGCCCTACGGCGAGCCACAGTTAGTGAAGCTCATAGCTTCGTATCTGAATGAATTGCCGGGATACGATAAGTCGGTCTGTACAAAAAGGACCCCCGACCTTCTAATTCCCCACCGATGGGCAATGGATTCAAGATCGCGCGTCCATATGGCGATAATGCTCTGGAAGCCGAAAACTGGTCAGTTTGCTTCATCCCTATTCAGGGAACATAAGCGCGATCGGCGATGGAAGCGCACCAATTCCCATTTATAGCGGGAGTCAGCGTCTTTGGCCTGAAGCCGAGGGCGGCGCTTGAAATTCCTACCAGCACCCGGCGGTTGGATCGCATCCGATCTGATTCAAGAATGTAAATACTCACTGCACGACTTGTCACGTATAGAACTGGATCGAACACCTCCACGAACTCCGCGCTTCAATATGCCGTTCGAACCCGGCTTGACAGTCGCTCTCGAAAAAATTGCCATACGCGGACACGCGCTGTCCGAATCGCGATCATTCCGGCTGAAGAAGTCGTTGACTGATCTCGATGGCACAGACCCTTACGTTCATAATGGCACGATCCGCGGGCTTTTCCGCGAAGGACCTCCGCGCGGCACGAATAAGAGCAACAGCAAGAGCAAGAGCCGCGGGATGGGGACATCCGCGCCACACGAGCAAGAGCTACAGCAACAGCACGAGCTACTGCAAGAGCAAGAGCAACGGCCGCGAGGCCCGCCGCGCTACATCGCACTCAGTGCCTGGTTGTGTTATCGGGGTGGTGGGCGACGGCGTGATTTTGCACGGGTGCGCAACAGATTCCAGGCTTCCATGTATTGGAAAAACTTGTGGCCCTTTTGCGGGGTGAGGTTCAATGACCGGTTCCCGCCGGCGATGACAAACGGAATGACATACCACACGTCGAGCGGGACGACGTAAATGGCGAAGAAGTCCAATTTGCCGCTGGCGTAAGGCACCCGCCCGGGGCCGACGATATTGCAGGTGTAGGAGCCATTACGGCAAAAGGTGGTGGACTTTACCTGGATGCGCAGGAAGCGTCCGTTGCTTTCGAGTCCGACGTCATAGCTGGCAGAATCGCCGTGCGGACGGGAGACGCTAAAACCACGATCGGCCGCCCTGGCCATAAAACACAGCTCGGCCCATTCTCCACGCTGCTTGCAGGTTTCAACTTGTTGACGAGCGATGGTCATAACTTCCAATCTTTAAGTACTTGCCCAAAATGTAGTTTTTGCAAAAAAAAGGCGGCCACGTTGGCCGCTTGGGGACTGCTCACTGAGGCTTTCGGGAAGTTTTCGATCCCTACATCAAGTATGACAGGTTGGAGGGGGTAAATGGGACATGGCGGGCGTAACTATATTTGGCTTGTTTGCATGGAGATGGGACTGGGAAGGTAGTTTTTGCCTATTGACAAGATTTCGCGGAGCTCAGCCCGGCTAGGAATAGCCAATGCCGGAAAGCATTTGAAATTGATCAAAGGCAACGGCCACGGACGGGGACTTCCGTGCCACGCGAGCAAGAGCAACACCAATTCAAGAGCACAGGCCATGGAAGAGGACTTCCGTGCCACACGAGCAAAAGCAACAGGAAAAGCAAAAGCAAAAAGCAATGGCCGCGGGCGAAGCTGCCGGACCTTGTTTAATTACACAATACAATGTGTAATAATCTACACATGGCAACGAACCTGGCTTTGGATGACAAGCTCATAGAAGATGCGCGGCGGGCGGGCAAGCACAAAACCAAGAAGGATGCGGTGACCGCTGCCCTTGCGGAGTACGTCCAGCGGCGGAAGCAAATTCGCATCCTGGAGGCGTTTGGCGGGTTCGAATTCGATCCGGAGTACAACTACAAAGCTGAACGCCGCCGCCGCCGCTTATGATGGTTTTAGTGGACACGCCAGTATGGTCGCTGGCGCTGCGGCGGAAGGCCGAAGGTTTGAACTCCCGGGAACGAGCGCTCACTGCGGCGCTCGCGGAGTTGATCCGCGATGGGCGGGCGCAACAGGTGGGGGTGGTGCGGCAGGAGTTGCTGTCGGGGATCCGCGAAGACCACAACTTTCGCAAGCTGCGGGAATATTTGCGGGCTTTCGATGATCCTGAGCTCGAATCTTCAGACTACGAAGAGGCCGCGCGGATGCACAACCAATGCCGTAACCGGGGGATTGCGGGGTCTGCCATCGATTTCCTGATCTGTGCGGTGGCCGGTCGCCGGGGATGGCAGGTGTTTACGACCGATCGCGACTTTGAACGGTATCAGAGAGTGTTGGGCGTGAAGTTGTATGGAGCGGGAACATGATTCGAAAGCTAAAGAGTGGAGAGTACCGTTTGTATTCGCGCAAGCAGGACCCAAAAACGGGAAAGCGGCGGAATCTGGGGACCTTCAAGACCAGGAGCGCGGCAGAGAAGCACGAGAAGGCGGTGCAATTCTTTAAGCGAAAGTGAGGGAGGTGGGAAAGCGGATTCCTCGCTGCGCTCGGAATGACAATCAGTGGTAAAGATGAGGACAAACCAAAAGCAACAGCAAAAGCAAAAGCAAGAGCCACAGCAACAGCAACAGCCGCGGATGGGGGACATCCGCGCCACGCGGGCAACAGCAAAAGTAATTCAAGAGCAAAGGCCACGGAAGAGGACTTCCGTGCCACACGAGCAAAAGCAACAGCAACAGCAACACCCATAATCCTCAGCCGCATGCACGGCTTAATCTGTCATACTTCCCGATCTGTCATGCCTCTCGATCTGTCATACTTAACGAGAAGTTGGCTGGTCCGGCAGAAATCTGTTTTATCTTTTTAGCTGTTTATCCTTAACTGTTTAACTTTCCAGCAGGTTGCTGGTGGTCCCAAAAAACATTCTGCAGGAGTCGAAAAACTTGAGCAGGGGCAAGACTGCGGTCGTGGTGGGTGCGCAATGGGGGGACGAGGGCAAGGGCAAGATTGTCGATGTCCTGTCGGAGAAGTTCTCCATTGTGGCGCGCTACGCCGGCGGACATAACGCCGGGCACACCGTAATTATTAACGGAAAGAAATTTGTGTTGCAGCTGGTGCCATGCGGCATACTGCGCGCCGGCTGCCGCAGCGTAATTGGGAATGGCGTGGTGCTCGATCCCATAGCGTTGTTGAAAGAGGTGCAGGCGCTGCGGGAAATGGGAGTGAAGGTTGACGGCAGTTTGTTCGTCAGCAATCGCGCACACGTGATTCTGCCCTACCATCGCATGATTGAACTGGCGGCGGAGAACGCGCCGGGGCGGGTGAAGATTGGGACCACGTCGCGCGGCATTGGCCCGGCATACGAAGACAAGATGGGGCGGCGAGGGCTGCGAGTGGCGGACCTGCTGGACCTGAAGCTTTTGCGGACGCACATCGAGAATGCGTGCCGCGAGAAAAACATGATCGCGCACGCGCTGTTTAATTCCGAGCCGCTCGATCCCGACAAAATGTATCAGGAGTATGCGCAGGCGTCCGCCGAGATTGCGCCGTTTGTGTGTGACACTGCCGCGCTGCTGAATGCGGCGATTGCCGCGGGAGAGTCTGTGATGTTTGAAGGCGCGCAGGGGACGATGCTCGACATCGACCACGGGACGTATCCGTTTGTGACGTCGTCGAGCGCGACGTCGGGGGGCGCGGTGACCGGAACCGGCGTGGCTCCGAACACCATCAGCACGGTGATCGGGCTGACCAAGGCATATTGCACGCGGGTGGGCGGGGGGCCGTTTCCGTCGGAGCAGTCCGGTGAGGTTGCGGATGCGCTGCGGTCGCGCGGAAAAGAATATGGTGCGGTGACCGGGCGTCCGCGGCGTTGCGGGTGGCTGGATCTGCCGCTGCTGCGTTATGCCGTGATGATTAACGGGATCTCGTGGCTGGTGGTGACCAAGCTCGACGTGCTGGATGAATTCGCTGAAATTCCGGTGTGCGTTGGATACAAGATCAACGGCAAGAGCACGGCTGAGATTCCGGCGCATGCCAGCGGTTACGATTCCACCGAGTGTGTGTATCAGAACCTGCGCGGATGGCGGAGTTCGACCGAAGGCATTACGCAGCTTGAGAAGCTGCCGGAGGCGGCGCGGACGTATCTGGCTTTCGTAGAGAAGGAAACCCGAGCGCGGGTGGGGATAGTTTCGACCGGTCCGGGGCGCGAGCAGACGATATTCGCAGATGAGTTTGCGGCGGAATTGCGAACGTTGACGGGCTCTTAGCACAGTGTTTATTGATGAGGCGACAATCCGGGTGAAAGCGGGAGATGGAGGCAATGGATGCCTGGCCTTCCGGCGGGAGAAGTTCGTTCCACGCGGCGGGCCGTCGGGCGGCGATGGAGGCAAGGGCGGCGATGTAATTATGGAGGCGAGCGAGCGTCACAACACCCTGGTGCATTTTCGCTTCAATCCGGAATACAAGGCGCAGCGTGGCCGACACGGAGAGGGGTCAAATCGGTCCGGGCGCGAAGGCGAAGACGTGCTGCTGAAAATTCCGGTAGGAACGATTGTGTATGACGCCGATACCGGCGAGGTTGTGCATGATTTTTCGCGGGCGGATGAACGGGTGGTGATTGCGCGAGGCGGGCGCGGGGGCCGGGGAAATGCGCGATTTGCGACGTCCACGCATCAGACTCCGCGGGAACATGAAGAGGGGCATCCGGGGGAAGAGCGGACTTTGCGGCTGGAGTTGAAACTGCTGGCCGATGTTGCGCTGGTGGGGTATCCGAATGTGGGGAAATCGAGTTTGATCGCGCGGATTTCGGCGGCGCGTCCGAAGATTGCCGATTATCCATTCACCACGCTGGAGCCGAATCTTGGAGTTGTGGTGGCGGGGCAGCCGCCGGATGAGAAAAGTTTCGTGGTGGCTGATATTCCAGGGCTCATAGAGGGCGCGCACACGGGCTCCGGGCTGGGGGTGCAGTTTCTGCGGCACATTGAGCGCACGCGGCTGCTGGTGCATATGGTGGATGTATCGGATGCAAGCGGGCGGGCGGATCCGGCGAAAGATGCAGATGTGATTATGGGAGAGCTGGAGAGTTTCGGCGCCGGGCTGGAAGAGAAACCGATGATTCTGGTGGCGTCAAAAATTGATGCGGCGAATCCGGAGAAGCTGGCGAAGCTGAAGAAGTATGCGAAAAAGAAGGAGCTGGAGCTGTTTCAGGTGTCGTCAGTGACCGGGAAGGGTATCGAAGAGTTGAAATATGCGATGGTGGCGAGGGTGGAGGAGGTAAGAGAGAGGCTGCGTGTTGCGGCCGCGCGGGACGACGTGCCGGGTGTGGGAGATTCCTCGGTGCGCTCGGAATGACATAGTCGGCACGGCAAACGCTGGGGATGACTAAGGCAAGGTCAAGGGCCGCGGACGGGGGCGTCCGCGCCACGCGAGTAAAATCAGACAAGCAAAAGCTAAATAAGCAAAAGCTAAACAAACAAAAGCGCACAAGCAAAACGACACACTTTAGGCCTGGGGAATTTGGGCGCCGTGCTGGAAGTGATACTGCAAGATTTTGGCTGCCAGGGCCGG
>JAFAWN010000233.1 GCA_019241735.1 Terriglobales bacterium | reverse complement strand
CGTGGCAATACTGCGCCAAGGTCGTTGCGCAGTTCTGGAGACACGATGCACGTTTTGGTGACGGCAGACACTCTGAGCGGCATATGGACCTACACCCGTGAGCTGGTGACGGGGCTGGTCGGCCGTGGAGCGCGCGTCACACTGGTTAGTTTTGGTGAGATTCCGCTGCCCCAGGAAACCGCCTGGATGGACAACCTGCATGGCCTGGAATACTCTCCCACAGCTTTTAGGCTGGACTGGATGCAGGAAGGTGAAAAGGACCTTACCGATTCCTTTGCGTATCTCACCGCGCTGATCAAAGATTTAAAGCCTGACGTTCTGCATTTGAACCAATTGTGTTACGGCAGCCTGCCTGTTAAAACGCCGCGGATCGTGGTGGCCCATGGAGACATGCTGAGCTGGTGGAAGGCCGTTCACGGCCACGAGCCCAAAGACAGCCGCTGGCTGCGCTGGTACCGGGGAGTGGTGCAGCGCGGACTGGCCCAGGCCGACGTCGTGGTAGCGCCAACCGTCTGCATGCTGGATTCGATCCGGTCCAGTTACTTGCGTCCGCGGCGCGAGGCGGTCATTTATATCGGCCGCAATCCCATCTTTTTCAATCCTTATGTCAGCAAAGATGATTCTGTTCTTTCCGTAGGCCGCCTTTACGACGCGGGCAAGCAGGTTTCACTGCTCACGCAATTTACGCACTCACTGCCGGTCTGTATCGTCGGCGCTGATAATCCCGCGAGAACCGCGAGAATTCCGATTCGCGCCGATGTGAAGGTCGCAACCGATAATGCCTGCGTGGCTCTGCGGGGACCGCAGACTGAGGCGCAGTTGCGTAAGCTTTATAGTCGCGCCGCCATCTATGCCGCGACGTCGCGCTATGATCCGTTCAGCATGCCCGCGCTTGAGGCGGCCCTCTCGCGGTGCGCCATTGTGGCCAATGACATTCCTTCATTCCGGGAAATCTGGGGAGACGCTGCGCTCTATTTCCGCACCAATGACGCCACCAGCCTTGCGTCTGTGATACATCGCCTAAGCCAGGACCGCAATTTGAGCCGGGCTTATGGAAACCGGGCATTCAACCGCGCCCGCGAATGCTTTAACGCCAAACGAATGATTGACGAATACGTGTCACTTTACTCCGGCCTGTTGCGTGAAGAAGCAGCCGCAGCCTGAGCCGCGCGTCGACGTCGTGGAAAGGCGCGAGGTCAGCGGCGTGATATCTTGAACCTTCAAGTACGCGGAGGAATCTATGGCGCAGGTCAAAATTACGGTGAAGAGAAATGGCCCCTACCGGGTGGAAGCTCCCGAGGGTTCTATCGAATTGGTGGATGCGGATGGCACTAAGTATGATTTGACCGGAAAGCCCGCCTTTTCCCTGTGCCGCTGCGGCGCCTCGGTCACAAAGCCATTCTGCGATGGCACCCATAGTCGAACGGGATTTCAGGCTGCAGAGTTGGCAGTGAAGAAGGACGAAGGAATGGGAACGCCGCAGGCCTAGCTTTCGCGGCCGCCGTTAATGGATGGTTTTGGTCTTCCGCGACATGTAATCCATTAACAGGTACTGGCCCAGGGTGTAGGGCGTAGTGAAATAAGCTTTGCCCCGGCACATCTCCGTAACCTTCTGGACAAACTGCACCAGTCCGTAATCCGATGCCAGCATGAAAGTGTTGATCAGAACTCCCGCGCGCTTGCACTTTGAAACTTCTTCCAGGGTCTGACTCACCACCAGAGGATCAAGCCCGAACGCGTTCCTATAGATGCGGCCGTCTTCGAGAGTCACCGCGGAAGGTTTTCCGTCGGTGATCATCACAATCTGCTTCATGTCTTTGCGCTGCCGCTGCAATAACCGCTGAGCAAGGCGCAGACCTTCGCGGGTATTTGTGTAGTAAGGGCCGACCTTGACCCGGGCGAGCTGGGAGAGCGGCACCTCTTCTGCGGAATCGTGGAACAAAATAAGCGATAGCGAATCACCGGGGTACTGAGTGCGGATGAGGTGGGACAAAGCCATCGCGACTTTTTTCGCGGGGGTAAAGCGGTCCTCCCCATACAAAATCATGGAGTGTGAGCAATCCAGCATAAGTACTGTCGCGCAGGAGGATTGATACTCGCACTGGTGGACCTGCAAATCCTTGTACTCAATGTTTAGCGGCAATTGCAGGCCTTCACGCTGGATGGCGCTGGAGAGGGTCCCGGTGATATCGAGGTTCAATGTGTCGCCGAATTCATAGGGCCGCGAGGCCCCGCTGGTTTCAATCCCGGTTGCAAGATCGCGGGTGTCATGCCGTCCGAAGCTGGATTTTCCCAAGGATCCCATTAAATCGCGCAGGGTTTTATATCCGAGAAAATCGAGACTCTTATCCGTAATTTCGAATTTCGCGTGCGGCTGGGCCTCTCCCGCCTGTCCGCCCACGCTCGATCGCAGCGCGGGATCATGCGGTTGGTCAATGCTGATGTAGTCCTCTTGCTGCATGCGCTCAATTAACTGATCTACAAGGTCGTCGAGCGTGCCATCCATCTGCATCTGGCGCAACTGCTCCTGCATTGCCTCGTCGAGCTTGTCGGAATTCAGCAGCGCTTCTTCAATTGCGCGCCGCAAATCTTCGATTCGCTGTTCGTCGTCGGGAAAGTCGTCGTACAAATAATTTTGAAAGCCGCTCTGCAATAGGTAATCCGCCAGCGCCCCTAACAACTGCTCCAGGTCCATCTCCCCGGCGGGGTCCGGCACGTATTTACTGTAACGAATGCGTTTCATCTTTTGTTGTGCGCCCGTTTTCAGTTGTAAGGCCGGCGGCTTCTGCCGGCATTATCTTCGCGCTCGAAAGGTTTTTCCGCAGGCTTGGGCTGTTTGTCTCCCGCGGCGAACACTCGCTCTTCATTGCGTCCAATGCGCTTATGCGCGTGCAAACCCTCAAGGATGAATTCGGCGGCTGCAACCTGGGACTCAGGCGTATCTTTCGGCCCCACGTTGAGTTTTATGGTCTTTTCCATCAGGCCCTGTATGCCTCGAAGCAGCGGCAGAGCTTCGGAGGAACTGCAGGTGTCAGCGAGTTGAATTTCGCCGCCGAGATCGAACCACTGCACAATTTGTTGCACATCCACGCCTTTGAAGTAACCGTCATAGGTCTTAGCGATGGCGTTGCGGATTAATTCGCGGCTTACGTGCTCGGCGCCTTTCATTTCCCCCTCATACTCCAACTCCAGCTTGCCGGTAATCGCCGGCATAGCCGCGTACACATCTCCCATCCTCGGAACCACCGCCTTTTCGTCATGGCGAATGGCGCGCCGCTCCGCGTTAGAAATGACATTCTCCATGCAGGAAATCGGCAGCCGCTGGCTAACACCGGATCGTTTGTCGATCTTCTTGTCGTCGCGAGCGGCAAATGCGATCCGCTCAATTACTTCGCGAACATATTTCGGAATTTGCAAAGTATTTCCGTCGCGGGCTGTCCAGGCCTCCTGCGCAGTGATCGACATACCTTCGCTGACGGTCGAGGGATAATGAGTGCGAATCTCGGATCCAATCCGGTCCTTCAGCGGGGTGATTATCTTTCCGCGCGCTGTGTAATCCTCCGGGTTCGCGCTGAATACCAGCGCCACATCCAGTAGCAGCCGGACGGGATAGCCTTTAATCTGCACATCGCCTTCCTGCATGATATTGAACAGTCCGACTTGAATCTTTCCCGCTAGATCAGGCAGTTCATTGATCGCGAAAATACCGCGATTGGCGCGAGGCAGCAGACCGTAATGCATTGCCATTGCGCTTCCCAGTTCGTACCCGCCGCGAGCCGCTTTGATGGGATCAATATCGCCAATCAGGTCGGCGATGGTCACATCCGGTGTTGCCAGTTTTTCCACATAACGATCTTCCGGCGCGAGATATGCGATGGGAGTATCGTCCCCGCGTTCAGCTAATTCATGCTGGCAGCGGCCGCAGAGCGGCGCGTAGGGGTTGTCGCGAATCTCACATCCGGCAATATAGGGCATCTGCGGATCGAGCAACGTCGTCACAGCGCGCAGGATGCGGCTTTTCGCCTGCCCCCGCAAACCCAAAAGAATGAAATTGTGCCTTGAGAGAATTGCATTGACAATTTGCGGCACCACCGTATCGTCGTATCCTACGATTCCTGCAAAAATCGGACCGCGCTGCCGCAGTTTCAGGATCAGATTCTCCCGCATTTCATCCTTCACCCGGCGGTTGCGCAAATACTGCTCAGAATATTGACTGTGACGTAATTCGCCGAGTGTACGCGGCATGGTCATGAAGAAAAAACCTCCGGAAGGGCAGCTTTAATTGGATTATACGCTGGCCGTAACCACGTCCTATTTTTTCAGGCGCCATGAATTTTGACTTCTGCGCCCTGAAGCCACTTGACTTTACGCAATGCAAAAGAATAAAAGCACGGCATGGCGGGCGAAGATCTTTCGGGGAAAGTTGCGGTGATTACTGGCGCGTCGATGGGCATCGGCGAGGAGATCGCCCGATTATTTGCGGCTCATGGGGCAAGCGTCGTCCTGCTGTCCCGCGATCCTGGCCGCGCGGAATCCGCTCGCGCAAGAATTGGAAATACCGACCGAACTCTAGCCCTGGCATGCGATGTTCGTAATCCCGAAGAAATTGATCGCGTGATTAGCCTGACACTGCATCACTTTCGCCGCATCGACATTTGGATCAACAATGCCGGGCATGGCATCCAAGATTCGATCGCCAGTGCGGAGATGGCAGCGTGCCGCGAAACGTTCGAGACGAATTTCTTCGGGGCGCTGGCGGGAATGAAGGCGGTTATTCCACTAATGAGGGCGCAGCGATCGGGAGCGATTATTAATGTTTCCAGCGTCGCCGGGCATATACCCGTGCCCTTCATGGGAATTTACTGCGCAACGAAATTCGCCTTGAATGCAATCGGCAAGGCGGCTCGCATGGAAGAGCCAGGAATTAACGTTCTAACAGTGTGCCCCGGATATGTGCGAACAGAATTCAGCGCCAATGCCGTGAGAGGAAAAGAATCCAACCAAGTCCGCCCGGAGAGCGTTCGCGGCATTAGTGCGGAACGGGTTGCGCGCGCCGTGTTACGCGGGTATAAGCAGCAGAAAAGGGAAGTCGTGGTTCCCTGGACCATGAAACCGGCGATAACCCTCTACCAGCTTTTCCCTGGATTGGTGGAGCGGGTGATGGTGAGAGCGGCCAGAAGCTCCAGAGCCCAGTCAACCCTCTAACTCGGCCAGCATCGCTTGCATCTCTGACGCCGCATGCGCATCGCCGCTCCGATTCGCCGCCATAATTCCGTCCTCCAGCATCCTGTGCGCCTCTTCAATGCGATTTTCCTTGGCAAGCGCCTGGGCAGCCATAAAATATGACGCCGCATAATCCGGCTTTTTGGCAATCAACTGGCGGAATTCGGTCAGGGCCCGCTCGATATCACCCTGCTTGGAAAATTCCATCGCCAGGCCGTAACGCGCGAGGATGTCATCCCCGTTTCGCGCCAGTATTTCGGTGAGTATAGCGATGCGGTCCATAAATATTCCGAATGATCTCCCGACAGATTCTACAACGTGCCCGCGCGGTAGGTGCATTCTGCCAGTCACTGGCAAGCTCACAAATCATGCCGTACAATTCGGTCAATCTTTCAAACGTATTGCAAGGAGTTCGCCGTGGCCTGTCCTTTTTTTATGCCCGCAAGTAAGGTTGAAGATGGAGCATGGCTGCATCCTTCACGATTGCCGCTCGGTGCGGGCTGGAGAGGGTCTTGTTTCGCGCCTGAGCATGAAGGCGTCGAGCCTTCGCCCCATGAGCTCCAGGAATTCTGCAACATGGGTTACGCAACAAGTTGCCATCGTCTTCCCAGGGAGCGCGTCTATGATGCGGTCCGATTTTCAGTCACGCGGGATCAGGCTGATCTGCTGACCCTTTGTTTTGTATGCGAAGCCGGTCACCGTCCTGTGCATCACGGCATTTTGCAGTATGACGTCATCAGCAACGTTTGGCGAGATTCCCACCCGGACAAACGCATACAAAAAATGGCCGAGTGTTATCTGCAATCGTATTTGCCCCGGCGGCATGCGACCGCGCACGCGAGCCTGGGTTCCGGCGTACAGTTGTGAACTCCGAAGAAGAACAATTGACACCGCGGCCGGTACGAGACTCGCAATCTGAGATGGCAGAGATCGTTCTGCCCAACGATGCCAATCCCCTGGGCGCTCTTCTTGGCGGTCGCTTAATGCACTGGATCGATCTGGCGGGTGCGATGGCTGCGCATCGGCACTCCCGGAGTTACGCAGTGACGGCCTCTATCGACCACCTGGATTTTCTGGTTCCAGTGCAGGTTGGAGATCTGGTAATTCTCCGGTCTTCCGTGAATCGCGTTTTCCGCACGTCGATGGAAGTCGGCGTGAAAGTCTGGGTTGAAAGTTACCTGCATAACACCTACCAGCACGTCAGCTCGGCTTACCTGACCTTTGTCGCAGTGGATGCCAGCGGCAATCACCTCGTCGTCCCGCCAGTTATTCCCGAGGATAAAGACCAGCAACGGCGCTACGATGATGCCGGGCGCCGGCGTGAAATGCGTCGCGCCGAACGCGACCGGCGCCAAAGAAAATCCTAGCGCCAAAGAAAATCCTAGCGCCCCGCCCTGCCAAGTGAGTCTCTGTATAATCGTGAAGCGCCTGAATCAGGCCTTAGAGGTGTTTTTTTGGGTTCTCACGCTCCCTCCCGCCAACCCGGGCAGCAACCGCCATCCCCCCAACCGCTGCCGGGCGTGGACACTATTGTTGCTGTTGGCTCCGGTAAAGGCGGCGTGGGGAAAACCACACTTGCCGTTAATCTTGCACTTGCCCTGACTAAGCTTGGTCACCGGACGGGATTGCTCGATGCCGATGTCTACGGGCCAAATGTCCCGCTTATGCTGGGGTTGAGCGCACAGCCAAAGGTGGTCGGGGACAACCACCTACTTCCGCTGGAGGTGCATGGACTGAAGGTAATCTCCGTCGGTTTTCTGAATCCCGGAGACAAGCCGCTGATTTGGCGTGGCCCAATGCTGCATTCCATTATCCGGCAGTTTCTCGGTTCGGTGGAATGGGGGCAGCTTGACTACCTCATCGTGGATCTGCCGCCGGGCACCGGCGACGTCGCGCTCTCCTTGATTCAGACTGTCCCCCTCACCGGCGCAATCGTCGTTTCCACACCTTCGGACGTCAGTTTACAGGATGCGCGCAAGGCGGTGGGGATGTTCCGGCAGATGAAAGTGGATCTGGTCGGAATGGTGGAGAATATGAGCTTTTTTGTCTGCCCTCACTGCCACCATGAGATTGATATTTTTTCGCGTGGCGGCGCCGAAAAAACTGCGTCCGACCTTGATCTCGCATTCCTAGGAAACGTGCAACTTGATCCCAAGATTCGCGAGGCCGGAGATTCGGGCGCACCCACGGTCCTGGAGGGGGAAGAGTCCCCGGCAGCAAAGTCTCTGTTCGAGTTCGCCCGCAACGTGGTCAAGCGCCTGGATGAGATAAAGGCAAACGCGGGCGAGCCGGTAATCCAGATTCAGTAACCCCGGTTAACTGGCCGCGGGTGCCTGATCCATGACATACACTTTTCCCGGACCTGCGGTCTGAATGTTGTTCTTCTGAAAACAGTCCTTAATTTTGCGGCGCAATTCGCGGCTCACTGAATATTGCTTGTTGGGCAGGGTTTTCACCAGGATCAAGTACTCAGCTTCTCCGTTTCCTACCTTGTCGATCCCCGGTACCTGGATATCGCTGACAATATCATCGGCGAACGCCGGATCATGACGGACTTCACTTCCTACTTGCTGTAACAGCTTCACAATCTTGTCGCTGGGTTCGCTGTAAGCGACCGTAACCCGCAAGGTGAGCTGCGACCAGTCCCGCGTCATGTTGGATACGATCTGAATGGCGCTGTTGGGCACTGTGTGCACGGTCCCATCCTCATCACGGAGCACGGTATGGCGCAGGGTCATTTCCTCGACCGTTCCTTTGACCCCTGCGATGCGGATGCTGTCTCCAATGTCGTACTGGTTCTCGAACAGGATGAAGAAGCCGTTGATGAAGTCATGCACCAGGGTTTGCGCGCCGAAGCCGATCGCTAACCCCGCTACTCCGGCGCTGGCTAGAAGCGGTTCCAGATGCAGGTTCAGTTGTGCCAGTACCATCAAGGTCGCAACGAACCAGATTACAAATATGCCAATACTGGTAATAACGCTGGTGACTGTGCGTATCTGCTGTGTCCGCAGCCGGCTGCTGATTTTCTTTTCCTGCAAAGTTGCTACCCGGCCGGTGATCACTCTGAGAATACGAACCAATATGAAAGCCGCGGCGATGATGAGTACGATTTTGGGCAAATCCTCGCGCACAAACTTTATGCTGTCCTCGCGCCAGTCGTGCATTAGAGTCGCGAGATTCCAGTGGTGAGCAGGTTCAGCGGGCACTTGCGCGGCAAGCCATAGGGCAAAATTTTTCATGAGCACAATTATTGTAACAAGCCGTATTGGGCCGATTTCCAGCCGGATATAATTGACGCTTAGAGCCTCGAGGATAATGTGCGATTTAAACCAATAGTTTTTTACTTACCTTTGTTGTTCTCCCTCTTAGCCGCTCGGGATGCCGTCGCTCAAACTGCAACTCCAGCACCGGCCTACGCTCAAACTCCTGGCCCTTCATTCCCTCGGCCGGACCAGGAACCTTCATCGGATGCCAAAAGAGAGATGTCGAAGCAAGCCAGTGCTGCCCGCCAGGCGCGGCTCAAGCACGATACTGACCAATTACTGAAACTTGCGACCGAACTGAAACAATTCGTCGACAAATCGAATGCTAATACGCTCTCACTGGACGTAGTCCGGAAGGCGGAAGAAATCGAAAAGCTTGCTCACGGCGTGAAAGAGAGAATGAAAGCTGGTTATTGAAGGTTGGCGCGGTGGAGTGAGGATGATTTTATTCACGCCGGTTCAGGGAGTCATTATCCCTGTCCTCTCATCAAATAGTTGATGGCGTCATTCCAGTCATTTTCGGCCCGCCTGGTCAACGCAAAGCAGCTTTCCTTACCGACCAGGCATCTCCAGTTCGAAATAGAGGGGAAGGAGCGTTTTGGTTTCATACCCGGCCAGTGGCTCTCCTTTAAAGCCAGCGAATCTAGCGGCGAGGAAATCACGCGGGCCTATTCCATCGCCTCTCCCCCGGCGCACGATGCGCGGTTTGAATTGTGTCTTAACCGTGTGCAGGACGGATTCATGTCGAACTTTCTTTGCGACATGAAAGCTGGCGGGGTCGTGCAGTGCCAGGGCCCGTTTGGCAATTTCACCCTCCGCCCTCCCCTGCGGGACACAATCTTTATCGCTACCGGCACCGGAATCGCCCCCTTTCGTTCGATGCTGCACTGGCTTTTTGCCGACGAGTTGCGACACTTGAACAGGAATCTCTGGCTGGTTTTCGGAAGCCGAACCGAAGCCGACATCTATTACCACTCCGAGTTTCTGGCACTCGCCGGGAAACATGCCAACTTTCATTACCTGCCAACCCTTAGCCGCGCAGATGAGAGTTGGGAAGGGTTGCGGGGGTATGTCCAGGAACACGTCAAAGAGATCGCCGACAAACGAACTGACATGCATGCCTATATTTGTGGTCTGGATAAGATGGTCAAAGTGAACCGCGATCTGCTGAAGGAATTGGGCTGGGACCGTAAATCAATCCTTTACGAGAAGTATGACTAAACCCTGGAAACGGAACCAGGCTGGCGTCGGAAAAGAATCCGTATTACGCGGGTAACCTTGGCCGAGGTCTAACTCACAGGCAAACTGTAGCTATTCGTAGTTTCGCTGCGCACGACGTATCGGGCCCCAGATTCCATTTTCCAGGACAACTTAGTAATGCGGATATCCGATCACGCCACAAGATTGCTATTGGGCCTGGTGTTGCTGAGCTCCAGTGCGTACTTGATTTGGCGCGGAGTGAGCGCATGGAAGCCAATGTGGCAGCAACGGGAAGCTGCGGCCGCGGAGCGGGCCCGCAAGGGAAAATCGCATCCTGATGCTGAAGCGGGCACAATAATCGGACTTCTTGGTTCAGCAACGAGTAACCCGGCCGAGGCCAATCCCAACATCGAGGATACCTCGACAGATAACCCTTCGAAACCTGCTGAAGCTGCGGCACCCGGACCGCCCGCCATTGTCGATCACTCGCTTCCCACGGCTTCAAACGTCACCTCGCATTTCCTGCACCGCAAGTTTCCAGTGAAGAGCTACCAGGGTTTTGGATTCACGATGCCCGCTCACTCTCATGGTCGGGTCCATGGAAATTTCAAATCATTCGCTGCGGCAGGCGACTCCAGCCAGAGTCCGGCAAATGTGGATGTTCTGCTCTTAAGTCAGCGGGAGTTCAGCGATTTTATCCACCGGCAGGAGGGAACTGCCACTTTTGCGATTGAAGCATCAAACGCCGGAGTCGTGGATTGGGCAGTCCACTCATCGCCCGAGCAGGCCCAAAGGTATTACCTGGTGTTTCGCAACTCCCCGGATGGCCTGCCGACAAAGATCGTAGAAGCAGATTTTACTCTTAGCTTTGACTAGCGGAAAAGTTCAGCAGGGGTTGGTTCTATCGACCCGGAGACCGATGGTCTGGCGCTGGTGAAGCGATGGGAAACGTTGCTACGATCAGGGTACCCTGAGGCTTAGAAGCAATCTCCAAAGCCCCACCCATCTGCCGCACCCTCTCTCTCATACCCCGGATCCCAACCCCTCTGGAACTTTCGGTTTGTAGCGTTGCCAACTCCTCCGCACCGATGCCACAGCCCTCGTCCTCAATTTCAACCCTAACCTTATCAGTGGAGAGTTGCAGTCGGATCCGGGCGGTTTCGCTTTGCGAATGACGGTGGATGTTCGTCAACGACTCCTGGATGATGCGGAAAATTGTCGTCTCCAGCTCACGGGAAAGACGGCCGAAGTCCTCTGCGAGGTCCAATTCAACCTTGATCTTGCTCCGCTCGGCGAAACCCTCCGCGTACCAGCGCACGGCCGAGGTCAGCCCCGCTTCATCCAGCAGAGGAGGATGCAGCAGGTGAGAAAGGGTGCGAATTTCTCTGAGCGCATCCTGCAGCAGGTTTCCGACTTCAGCCGCGGCTTTAGCCGCTTGCGGGCTGAGTTTTTGCGATTCCCGGCTCACGATGGCGACCTCCATTGTGGCCGCAGTCAGAATTTGTCCCGCGCTGTCGTGTAGTTCGCGGGCAATCCGGCGTTGCTCATCGTCCCGCATAGAAAGCAGTCTGCCGGTGAGCTCCCGAAGATTGTCTTCGGCGCGCTTTCGGTCCACCACCTCCTGTTGAAGTTCTGAAGTGCGAGTCTGGACTTGATCGTCCAGTCGGCAATGGGCCTCCATTAATGCTTCGCCAGCG
>JAFAWN010000232.1 GCA_019241735.1 Terriglobales bacterium | reverse complement strand
TTCCCGGAACATTACTGTTCTTAGCGGTTTGTCTTCCCTGGTATGTCGCGGCCCAGATTAGAAATCCTGAATTTTTTCGCGAGTTCATCCTCCGGCAAAATTTCGCGCGATTCGGCTCGCCTCTCTACCACCACATCGAGCCCTTTTGGTATTACTTTCCGCTGACGCTTCTGGGCTTGCTGCCCTGGACCATCTATATCGCCGCCGCGGTCACAGAAAGTGTCAGGAAGTTGTGGGCCCGTAAACGAGAGTATTTGGTCGCTGAAGATGCCTTGAGTTTGTTCCTGTTAATTTGGTTTCTCGTGCCCGTAGTGTTCTTTTCACTGTCCCAGTCGAAATTGCCGGGATACATCCTGCCAGCGCTGCCTGCGGCAACGCTGTTGCTCGCTGTATATGTACGACAGCATGCTTTGGCAGCTTCCGTACAGCCAATACTCCGCATTGCTCTCCATTCAGTTGTGGCATCGGCGCTTATGGTACCGGGATTGATGGCCCAGTACATTGTGTTGCAGCACAGAATTCCCTGGGGGAAAGCATGCGCGATTTCTCTTACCCTGGCAGTCATCCTGGCGATTGGGATCTCCGTGACCCTGCGTAGCGTGGGTTTGCGAATGCTGCGCTTTGTGACCCTGGTTCCAGTAATTTTGAGCGTCTCCGCAGTTTTGCGCATAGGCGCTCCGTCGTTGGACAGCTTGCTTTCCGCCCGGCCTTTGGCAAATCAAGTTCGCTCCTTGGCAATTTCGCCGCTTCCCATCGCGGTCTTTAACGTTTCGCGGGAAACGCAATTCGGACTCGCCTTTTATTGCGATCAGGGTATTGACCGCTATGAGTACGGGCAGGTTCCTGCGGGAGAACACTTACTTATCGCGCGGGAAGGATTACAAGCTCAGATTGCGGCAGGGGCGCGTGGGGCCCGCGTTTCATATCTCGGCAGTTTCGCCCCGCAAGGACTCGATTACTATCTGGTTTCGCCGCGCACTCCATAAATCCTCGCGCATTAATTTGCTCCAATTTCAGGCTCTGATGTTTGCGTCACATCCACAAAAGCATCTAAACTTCAGGCGAAGCGACCAGGGCTGATTTCCGGGCCCTGTCTAAGGAGGCTCTCCCTATGGCCCTTTCGATTGCGGCGGGATGGCCTCAGTCCGCAGGAGCAAGGGTGGAGATTCTCGATCTCAGGCATTTTTCTTCGTTGGACTTGCGGCCTTTGCTGGAGGACGAAATCCAGCTCTGGTCTGAACTCCTTTCCTGGGACTACAGCGGCTCCGCGGAAATGATTCTTCGTTATGTCGACGCGAAAATATTGCCGGGATATGCGGCGATTGAACGCGGCCGCATCCTGGGGTACTCGTTCTTTGTTTACGAAGGCAATAAGGGTGTGATCGGCGATCTTTTCGTGTCGAATTCCGAGCGCAGGCCGGAAGCGCATGAAATCGAGTCGCGATTGCTGCTGCACGTCATTGAGACTCTCCAGCAGTCGCCGGGAATACATCGTGTGGAGGCCCAGTTGCTGGCCCATGAGAGCGGCGTTGTGGACCGCGCTTTCGCCGAGCAGGGCTTCCAAAAACACGCGCGGTTGTTCATGGTACGTTCCATGCACGATTCCACCGGGGAGCACCGGCTCGGAAGCAATGAAATTGAGGTTCGACGCTGGTCCGAAAACGACCATCCGGCGGCGGCGGCGGTAATCACGGCGGCCTACAGCCACCATGTGGATGCCGAGATTAATGACCAATACCGCACGGTAAGCGGCTCCCTGCGGTTCCTGAACAACATCGTGCGCTTTCCCGGCTGTGGGACGTTTGACCCTGAATCGTCTTTTGTGGCGCTGCACAAGTCCACTGGCGCCATGACCGGAATGATACTGTGTTCGCGCGTGCGCGAGGATGCCGGGCACGTTACCCAGTTGTGCGTCCTGCCAGAGTACCGCGCCCACGGCATCGGCGAGACCTTGCTGGCCGCGACCACCGCCAATCTGCGGCAGCGTAATTTCTCTCTGCTGTCACTTACCGTGACCGCAACCAACGAGCCCGCGCTTAAGCTTTATCAGCATCTGGGGTTCGAAACCAAGCGTGTTTTCGATGCGTTCGTTTGGGAAGGATAGCGCCGCTATCGTCGCAGCATCCACATCACCCAGCCCGCCACGAACACCCCGCCAACGAACATTGCGAAACAATAAAGTCCGTAACGGATCTGCTCCCGCGAGCTATTACGCTGCGTGATGCCGAAAATCACCGAAGCAAAGACCGCAAATAAAACCGCGGCGCTGAAGTGGGAGAGGGTCATGGCTTTTTCCCAATGGCAATGTGGTAGGCATCGGCGACGCAAATGAAATTCAGCAATCCCGCCACGATCAGGTACTTGGTGCCGTAATCCGCGGTCGCGTGCGCGATTGCCACGTGCCCCCATTCCATGACGCGAGTCAGAATATAAAGCCCGCCGGCGCCCAGGTCGCCAACGAACCCCAACATATCAAGAATGTCGCCGCCATTAGGCTGGTAAACTCGCCCCTGTAACGCGAGACCGATCGAGAACATCAGCACAATGGTCGCGAGAATAAGCGCTCCCCGGATCCAGCGTCGCTGGATTAGATGGCCTGCCCCTGGAATCAGCCACGCCAAAACTGGAGCCACAATCGCCATAGTGCTGAGCGCCGGAGAAGTTAATTTTCGTGTTTCCTTTTTTGCTGCGGAAAGGTTTGCCATTCAGATGGTCACGAGTTCCCGTTGAATTTTACCAGTCACTTCGGCGCTGTTGCGGCGCACAAGCACATTCACCTCGCTGCGGACGCCAAATTCCGGGAGATAAACGCCGGGCTCGATCGAAAAACATGAGTTTGGGATGATTTGACGCTCGTCGTGTATTTCGAGGTCGTCCATATTCGCGCCGTTGGCGTGGACGTCGGTACCGATCGCGTGTCCGGTGCGATGAATGAATTCTTTACCGAAGCCTGCTTTCGTAATGTGATCCCGCACCGCGCGATCAACCTCCCAACCGGCAATGGCGCGCCCACTTTTCACGCCGTCCAAAACGGTTCTGACGCCGACGTCGCGCCCATCGCGTACAACTTCAAAGACTTGCCGCATGCGCTCGGACGGGGCGGCGCCCACAAAGCCAGTCCATGTAATGTCGTAGTACAC
>JAFAWN010000260.1 GCA_019241735.1 Terriglobales bacterium | reverse complement strand
CGATCTGCGTAGCCAGACGGATGCGTTGACCTTCACCACCGGAGAGCGTCGCCGCCGAGCGTTCCAGCGAAATATAGCCGAGCCCGACCGCATCCAGGAACTGGAGGCGCTCGGAGATTTCCTGAACAATACGGCCGGCAATGATTTCTTCGCGGCCCACCAGCTTGATTTTTTTCGCCAATGCGAGCGAGCGCGAGACCGGAAGCGAGGTGAAGTCAGCGATCGAAAAGCCGTTGACCTTGACCGCCAAACTTTCCGGGCGCAGCCGCTTTCCATGACATGCGGGACACTCGGTGGCCGACATAAACTCCAACAGCCATTCGCGATAGCCTTCCGACGTGGACTCCTCTAACGCGCGGGTGAGGTATCCCATAACGCCACGGAATCCTGACTTGCCACTTTTGCCAGCTTCGCCGTAAAGGAGAAGATTCTGGATTTTCGGCGGAAACTGCTCGAACGGCGTACTCAAACTGATTCCGTGCGCGGCGGCCACGGCATTCAGCATTTGAATCAGGCTTTGCGATGCCGACCCCGGGCCAAGACCGCCTTCGAGCAACGGCTTGGACCAGTCTGCAATCACGCGTGCCGGGTCAAATTCGTAGCGGCTTCCTAATCCATGACACTCCGGACAAGCGCCGTAGGCGCTGTTGAATGAAAATGAACGCGGCTCCGGTTGTGGCACGCTGATGCCGCAGTCAGGACAGGCCAGCCGAGCCGAATACAAGTGTTCCTCGCCCCCCACCACAGCTACCTGCACCAGACCGCCGGCAAGCTTCATAGCGAGCTCCACCGACATTTCCAACCGGTGTTCTATACCCGGCTTCACCAACAAGCGGTCAATCACGACTTCAATGGTGTGATTTTTCCGTTTGTCCAGGGGGATGTCATCTTCAAGATTCAGCAGTTCCCCATCAATGCGGGCGCGAGTGAAACCATGCTGCACCAGCTTTTCAATTTCCTTCTTAAACTCTCCCTTGCGGCCGCGGACAATCGGCGCGAGGATCATTACCCGTTCTTCGGGGCTCAAGGCCAGCACGCGCTGCACGATCTGATCGGCGGACTGACGGCTGATAGCCTGCCCACACTCCGGACAATGCGGAGCTCCCACTGACGCGAACAGCAAGCGAAGGTAGTCGTAAATTTCCGTGATAGTGCCAACGGTTGATCGTGGGCTGCGGCTGGTGGTTTTTTGCTCAATGGAGATCGCCGGGCTCAGTCCGTTGATGGCGTCCACGTCGGGCCGCTCCATCTGGTCAAGGAACTGCCGCGCGTACACCGAAAGAGTCTCAACATAGCGGCGTTGCCCCTCGGCATAGATAGTGTCGAAGGCGAGCGAAGACTTTCCTGATCCGCTAAGTCCGGTTATGACGTTAAGGCTGTTGCGGGGAATATCAACGTCGATATTCTTCAGGTTGTGCTGGCGCGCGCCGCGCACCGAAATTTTGGTGATGGCCATAAAACCGCTGCTGAATGCCCTTCAGTAATGTGGACGGACCACAGGAAATGCCGGAAAGTAAAGGAACGCAATTCTACTCACGTATCTTATTCGTCAATAACAGTCAGCGTCAACGCGAGTAGATTTGATGATTGCCGCGATCCGCAGATTCAGATCCAAGATAAGTGGATCAGGCTGTAAAACCTGGACCAGCGCCGCGGCATCAAAAGACGTGCCTATCGACGTTGTGAGGAGCTAGTTAGATGTTGAATGGTTTATTTGTTGCCTTCGTAGTTTCGATAACGTCGCTTATGGTGGTGATCGCGGGCATTCTCTCCACTTATTTTGCAGTACTCGGTATTTTGCAGGCATTCTCGCACCGGGCCGCGCATGAGCGCGGAAGCAAACCCAGACGCGACGGTCTGATACTTTTACCCAGCGTAAGCACTGCCAGCGGCGATTGATCTCCTTACGAATACAGATTCAGAATTATCCTCCTACTGAGCAGGCAGTCGTATTCCGCTTGCCAATGCTATAAGCCCAAAATCTACACTACTGTTGTGGGGGTTGCGGAGGAGCGGGGCGTCCTGGCTGGGATTGCTGCATGATCTGTTGTTGCCGTTGCAGCTCCTGTAAAAGCTGTTCTGGGGTCTTTATAACCGGCGGCTGCTGGCCCTCAACGGCGGGGGCCTGTTGGTCGTTTTCACCGTTGTCAGCTTGTGTTTCCGTGGGCGCGACGTCGTTGGTGCCTTCCTCAACCGCCATTTCTTCCTCAGGCTGGGCCGCGATTCGTGATTCTGGTTTCACTCCCGGCTCCTCTTTTGATTGAGGCGGTGGAGCAACATCATCGGGACCGGTCTTAGCGATCAAAACTACTTTATCCAGCACATTGGGATTCCGCGGCGACCCCAGAAGAACATAGTTGAAGTGAGAACCTTCCAGAAGTAGTGCCAGCAC
>JAFAWN010000206.1 GCA_019241735.1 Terriglobales bacterium | reverse complement strand
AATGCGCGCCGCCAAAGGGGAATACCTGCGGGGAGATGAGCTGCCGGAACCCGGTCATGATGGGCAGGCGGCTAATCCGGTGCACTGAATAGCGGCCCTCACACGCCCATTTTCAGAATATTTCATAGCCTCCCCCTCAGTTATAATTACCAGCGCCGGTAGTTGCCCGGGCGGCGACGATCAGCTCGATTAATCGAAGAAAATCGTTGCCGACCATGCGTCGTGGATGGGTGTCACGCATCAAAGAGTTGTCGAGGAGTTCCTAATGGCGATTCAGAAAACAGAGAACATATGGCACAACGGCACCCTCATCCCCTGGGACCAGGCGCAAATTCATGTGATGTCCCACGTGGTGAACTACGGATCGTCGGTTTTTGAAGGCGTCCGCTGCTACGAGCTTCCCAGTGGCCCCGCCATCTTCCGCGCTGAGGAGCACATGCAGCGGCTGCTCAATTCAGCCAAGATCTACCGCATTGAAGTGGCTTTCAGCCACGAGGAGTTGATTTCCGCGATGGTGGACCTGGTTAAGGCCAATGGCTTGTCGCCTTGCTACATCCGTCCCATCATCCTCCGCGGATACGGAGAGGCCGGCGTGAATCCCATAGGATCGCCTACCGAGGTCTATATCGTGAATTACCCCTGGGGTAAGTATCTGGGCGCCGATCCCTCCCAGGGCGTCGATGTTTGCGTCTCTACATGGACGCGCCTGGCTCCCAATACGCTTCCGGCAATGGCTAAATCTGGCGCGAACTACATGAATTCACAGTTGATCAAGATGGAAGCCATAACCAACGGTTACGTGGAAGGAATTGCCCTGGATCGCAACGGCTACGTCAGCGAGGGTTCGGGCGAAAACGTATTTGTCGTCCGCAACGGAATGTTGATTACCGCCCCGCTCGGTAGCTCGGTGTTGCCCGGAATCACGCGCGATTCGGTGTTAACGATTGCCCGCGATCTGGATATCCCAGTTTCAGAGCAGGGCATTCCGCGGGAAATGCTGTACATCGCCGACGAGGTTTTCCTGACCGGCACGGCAGCGGAAATCACCTCCGTCCGCTCGGTTGATAGGATTCCGGTCGGTGACGGCTCCGTAGGCCGGATCACTAAGGCCATACAGAAGGAGTTCTTCGGGATCATCCGCGGCGACCGGCAGGATAAGTTCAATTGGCTTACGCCGGTTCCGGTGGCGAGTAAACAAACGGTCAGTGTCTAGACCGCCTTAGTCGTTTTGAGCTTTCAAGACGGCCGTCTTCGGGCGGCCTTTTCTTTGCGATTACTAATACCTTCCAGTTGCTCTCGAAGTCCAGAACTACCCATTACTAACGTCATCTTGGGCGCAGGTCTTTTCCGGTTCATCATGGAGAAGTTCTCGAGAAGAAAGCCCAATGAATATTGATGACTTGCTGCGAGTCGCCATGGAACGGCGTGCCTCCGACCTGCACTTGAAAGTCGGGAATTATCCCCACCTGCGCATTGACGGCGATCTCATCCCGTTGACAGAGCAGCCTCGCATCAGCGCGGAAGACATGCTGACCATGGCTTTCAGTATGATGTCTGCCCGTCAAAAGCAGAAGTTCAAAGAGACTACCGAAATTGACATGGCGTACGGTGTAGCCGGACTCGGGCGCTTCCGCGTGAACGTATTTCAGCAGCGCGGAAATGTGGGCCTGGTTCTGCGAATGATTCCCACGAAAATTCGCGCCCTGGATGAGCTTTATCTGCCGAAAATCGTAGAACAGATTTGCGATATGCCCCGCGGCCTCATACTCGTGACCGGCGTGACCGGGTCTGGTAAATCCACCACTCTGGCCGCAATGGTTGACCGCATCAATTCCACCCGCGCCGAGCACATAATCACGATTGAGGATCCGATCGAATTTTTGCATCGTGACAAAAAAGGCTACGTGAACCAGCGGGAAATCGAAGTGGACACGCCCTCTTTTTCTGCTGCGCTCCGCGCCTCATTGCGTCAGGATCCTGACGTTATTCTGGTCGGCGAAATGCGCGATGTTGAGACCATCGGGACTGCGCTGCACGCCGCCGAGACCGGCCACATGGTCTTTTCGACATTGCACACTTTGGATGCGGTTGAAACCATCAACCGTATTATTTCCGTGTTCCCTCCGCCGGAACAGAAGCAGATTCGATTACAGCTCGCCGCCGTTTTGCGCGCTGTAATCAGCCAGCGCCTGGTGCGGCGCAGTGATGGCGAAGGCCGCGTTCCCGCCATCGAGGTCATGATTAACACCGCCTACATTCGTGAGTGCATTCTGGTCCCGGAAAAGACACGCGCGGTCCGCGATGCGATTTCCGCCGGAACCTCGCAATATGGCATGCAGACTTTCGACCAGTCGTTGTGGGACCTGTTCCAGGCGGGATTGATTGCCTACGAAACCGCCCTCGAAAATGCCTCCAACGCGGACGACTTCAAGCTGCGCATGCAGGGGATTTCTTCCAGCAGCGATGTTTCCCGGAACGCCATGCAGTCGGCAGGCTTCGGCGGTCGATAAAGTTCCTTCCTACCAGTTGAGGCGTGCCTAAGCGCGCCTCTTTTTTTCATAGAACCAAAATCCTTGTGTGTGCAACCAAAAACCTCCTCTACCTTCCGTCCAGTGCTTTTCTTCGGGTCACAGCGTAATGTTATGAAGTATGCCGTTTGCCCGCCCCAGAAAGACCGATTCCGAAGACGAGCTGTATGAATATGCCGTAGGCGCGCTCGGCCGCCGGATGCGCTCGGTTGCCGAACTGAAGCGATTGCTGCGACCCCGGGTTGAAGCCGACACCGAATATGGAAAGACGCTGGTGGAGTTGGTCATCCGGCGACTCAAAGATCGCGGCTATCTCAACGACGCCCGATATGCGGCCGCCTATTCTTCCTTCCGTCGCGACAATGAAAGGTTTGGGCGCAGGCGGGTGGTCACAGACCTGAAGGTAAAAGGTGTACATGCGGAAGTGATCGAACAAGCAGTGGCTTCTGCGTACGACGAAGTAAGTGACGAGAAACAAGCGCGGGAATACATGCGCCGCAAGCGGCTGGTAAAGCCCAAAGACCGAAAACAGGCGGCGCGAATTTTTCGCCAGCTCATGCGTGCAGGGTTCAGTTCCAAGTCGATTTTCAAAATCCTGAGGAATTGGGACGTTGACGACGAGACACTCTCTGCGCTCGAAACTGAAAGCGAGGCGTAGGCCACGCAGGTAGGACAGATTCCTCACTACGCTCGGGGTGGCAAAACCGCCGATGCTAAAATGAAGCCTCGCGAATCATGCTGACTGGCTCAGAAATCCGCCGCAAATTTCTGGATTACTTCGTCCAGCAAGGACACCAAGAGGTCCATTCGTCGTTCCTCGTCCCCGCCAACGATCCTACGTTGCTCTTCACCAACGCCGGGATGAACCAGTTTAAGGACGTTTTTCTCGGGCTCGAAAAACGCAATTACACGCGTGCGACTACTTCACAGAAATGTGTGCGCGCCGGTGGCAAACACAACGATCTTGAGAATGTTGGCTTCACCAATCGTCACCATACGTTTTTTGAAATGCTGGGAAATTTCAGCTTTGGCGACTACTTCAAGAAAGATGCAATCGCGTACGCGTGGGAATTGATCACGTCCGAAAAATGGTTTGGGATCCCGAAAGAAAAACTCTACGTAACGGTTTTTAACGGCGAAGGCGGCATGTCGCGTGATGCCGAGGCGTATGACCTGTGGGTGGGGCAAGGCGTCGCTAAGGACCGTATCTTTGAGTTCGGATTGAAAGACAACTTTTGGCAGATGGGTGACACCGGCCCGTGCGGCCCATGCAGCGAGATTCACTACGACATGGGAGCTGTGGCGTCCGACCAGGGACACACAGACTGCAAGTTCGGCTGCGATTGCGGACGCTACGTCGAGATCTGGAATCTGGTCTTCATGCAGTTTGACCGTGATGCGTCGGGGAAGCTGAATCCGCTGCCGAAGCCGTCAATTGACACCGGGATGGGCCTGGAGCGCCTGGCAGCAGTATTGCAGGGAGTGATTTCGAATTACGACACGGATTTGTTCCTGCCGCTGATTAGAAGAGCTGCGGAGTTAACGGGCAATTCTCTAAGAGAAGAACTGGACAAAGAAGCACACACCAAATCTGCGGCCTCATTGCGAGTGATTGCTGACCATTCCCGGGCGGCGACTTTTTTGATTTCTGATGGCGTTCTGCCCGCGAATGACGGGCGCGGGTATGTATTAAGGAAAATCATTCGGAGGGCGATCACGCACGGACGACTACTCGGGCAAACGAAGCCATTCTTGCATGAGATGGTATTTGCAGTTCGCGATTTGATGCAGGGTGCATATCCGGAATTGCAAGAGACGGTTGACCGGGTATCGCGGGTCGTATGGGAGGAAGAGCAGAGATTCGCCAACACACTCGCGCTTGGGCTTCCGAAGCTCGAGGACGCAATCTCCATTACGGTAGGTGCCTCTCCGCGAAAATTACCGGGCGACGTGGCCTTCACACTCTACGACACGTTCGGTCTTCCGCTCGACTTCATGCAGGATGCGGCCCGCGATCAAGGCATCGAATTCGATCAAGCCGGTTTTGATCGTGCCATGGCGGAGCAGCGCGAGCGTGCTCGCGCCTCCTGGAAGGGCGCTGCGAAGCAGACTGCCAACCCCGAATACCAGAAGCTTCCGACTTCAGCATTCGAGGGATATCGTCAGACGCGTTCCGAAGGCGCAGAAATACTCGCTCTTCTTAAAAATGGCCAGGGCACAAAAGAACTCAAGGCGGGCGACGACGGCGAAGTCATCCTTGACCATACGCCCTTCTACGCCGAGGCCGGCGGCCAGGTGGGTGACCGCGGCTGGCTCTACTCCGACGATCACAACACGATCGTCGCCGAGGTGACCGGCACGTATTACCCGGTGC
>JAFAWN010000079.1 GCA_019241735.1 Terriglobales bacterium | reverse complement strand
TCAGCACCGCCGGGCCGCTCACCGGGCGCGTAGCCAGGACCCGTCCGTCATTACCAATGATGGCCCTTAATGCTACGGCACCTTCGGATTCGCTCTCCGTCACACTCTCCGGAAGCACCGGCTCGACTTTATGCAGCAGAAGGTGACTCATTTCTTCCGCGGGCACTGACGCCAGCGGTTGCGTGATCGCCGGTTTGGCCGGGACATGCGAGTCCAGCTCCTGCCACGCGCGGCGCCAGTGCCGCCACTCCCACCCTCCGCCCAACAGCCCCAGAACCAGCACCACGAAAACCACGCGGCGCATCACGATCGCGTGCGTTACCGGTTCCACACCCTCCGCAACCGAACGTTCCGATGCCTGAGCGCCCCCCACTTCCTGTTCCCACGCCATCGGCGTGACGAACAGAGACTGTGAGGATTGAGACTCGGGAGCAACTGTGCTGGAGGACATCGCCCCCGCCGGAATCGGCGCAGCCTGTCTTTCCAGTTCTGGTTCAATACCTCGATCCACCTGCGGCATGATGGCCGGACCGCGCAGCAGCCACTCCTGCATTATCGTCCGCTGTTCTGGAGAAAGTCCGATGAACTCCAGCCCGCAGCGCAACTGCCCCTGGTGGCGCACTACCGCCTTGGTTTTCAGGGCGCCGCGCACTTGCGGCAGCCGGAATTCCACCCCCACCGAATCGCCCATCAGAAATTCGCCCGCGACCGCGGCTCCGGCCCCGCTTTCTCCTAAATCCAGCAAACGCCCCGGGACGTTATCCGGGATGCCGGAACGCAGTACCGTAATGTTCACTGGGACCGCGACCGGAAAACGTGGCGTTCGCCGGCGGACAGCATCCGAATTCAGCGAGGAGATGGGAGATGCCACGGTTCGTTCCCTAAAAAATGACAGTGGCTGCCAGCGGAACAATTTCTCCGCTTTATTTGATCTGGAAGCCGCAGTATAGCACCGCCAGTCGCGGACTTCGCCGCAGATTTTTCGAGGAATCGCCCTATTGAATGTCAAACCCCTCTACATATCTAAGGATAGGACAAGGAGTGCGAAGAGGAATTGCAGACCTCCATCTTCTGTCTCCAAAGAAAAAGGGCGGACCTGGTGGCCGCCCTTCCTATCGTTTAACTGCTCACCGCGACAACACCAGTTAGAAGGTGAAGTCTTCTGGAGTGCACTTGCACTGACCGCGGCCGCTGCCCAGGATAAGAGCATACTTGCACAGCGTGGTCAGGGTAACTTCCTCCGCGAACGACAAGTTCGCATCCTGGACCTGGGTCTCAGTTACGGCAAACGGACCCTGCGGAATTGCATAGTTGTTCAAGCTTACCGAATCAGTTCCGAATAAAGGCGCCTTCGCAAATTGACCCAGCGCCTGTATGTGTGTTTCCCAACCACGAATTCCAGGGGTGGGTGTCGGCTGGGTCGCATCCGGGCCGGTCGAAGACGAGATGATCTTGATCAATCCGAAGTGGTTAACAAAACCAGTGACCGGACGATAGAGCAGCTCACTATTGACGTCCTCCGAGATGATTCCATCCGCGGTAATCGGACATGAGCAGCAATCCTGCAGTTCCTGGCTGTTGTCGAACACGTACAGATCAGCGTATAGCGTCGGCGAGATGATCCCGCCAGAAATGCACTCGCCGCCCTGGGGGCAGCTGAATTGATTATCGCCATCATTAGCCAGACGCAGCTCACCAAGCGGCGCTTTCGCTGCCTGGAAGTTGGCGTTGGAATAATAAGCCAGCATGTAAGCGCTGTTTTCGTCGTTTTCGGGCGCTTGACAGCTCTGGGCCATAGACATCGATGCCAACCCCAGCACCGTTGCAATAGCCAAAACAGGAAGCAGAGTACGGGATAATTTACGCATTGAAAATCTCCTCAGTCTTGGATATGGCGTCGGCCTTGGGGGTAAGAACGAACTAGTGACGCGCTCGCACGACTCTATCCGTTCTGCGGACGTTTGCAATTACCCGTAATGGCTTAGTTGAAATAACTAGGCGCTCCAGCTAGCCTAAATGGGTAGGAAGCAGAA
>JAFAWN010000443.1 GCA_019241735.1 Terriglobales bacterium | reverse complement strand
GTTCCCTCTTCGGACTCGCGCAGCACGATTTTTCCGTCCGTGGAGGCAACCACCGCATGCAAGTGCAACCGGCCATCGCGAATTTCTGCCAACGCGCCAATCGGGACCTGACAGCCTCCGCCCATCTGTTTCAACAATACCCGTTCGCATTCGGTGGCGATGTGGGCGTGGGCATCGTTCAAGGGAGAAATTAATTCGCGAGTTATAGAATCGCCGGCGCGAATCTCGATGGCCAGTGCTCCTTGTCCGGCCGCAGGGCACATTGCTTCAGCTGGAATCCGCTGCTGTACCCATTCCGTTGTTCCCAACCGATCGAGGCCCGCAGCGGCCAGGATAATAGCGTCATACTCGCCCGCTTCGAGTTTTCTCAAACGAGTATCAACGTTGCCGCGCAGCGGCAGAATATTGAGGTCAGGACGCAACGCTTTGAGCTGGGCCTGACGGCGCAAGCTGCCAGTCCCGACGTTCCCTCCCTTAGGCAGGTCATCGATGTTGCGGTATTTTGCTGAGCACAGCACGTCGAGCGGATTTCCCCGGCGAGTGATAGCCGCAACCTCAAATCTTGCAGAAACATCGGTGGGTAAATCTTTAAGGCTGTGCACCGCCAGATCGATCGAACCGTCGGCAAGCGAATCTTCGATTTCCTTGATAAAAATTCCTTTGCTGCCGACTTTCGCCAAGGCGACATCGGTGATTTTGTCGCCAGTGGTCTTGATAATCTGTATTTCCGTCTCATGACCGCCCTCGCGCAGCCGCTGGCTGATGTGGTTCGCCTGCCAAAGAGCGAGTTGCGATCCGCGGGAGCCAATACGCAAAAATGTCACTAACTCTTGGCTCCAATATCAGCCTTGATTTCGGTTTCCAATTCCCCGCTCTCATTCGATGCGATCTGGGCGTGACTCCTTTCGGTTTTCCAACCATCGCGCCTGCCGGCGTCTTCTCCCCTGAGGTTGAAAATGCGCCGGATGACTTCAATGACGGTCGTAGCTTCGGATTCCCGGGCGGCGGTCTTCAAGGTGGTGATCGGGGTATGCATAATTTTGTTCACGATTCCGCGGGTCAGGGTCTCTATGGCAGCGTCCTGCTCGGGTGAAAGATGCCCCAGGCGTCCGCGAACATGATCAATCTCGGCCTGCCGTATATTTTCCAGGTGATCTTGCAGCGAAACGATGGTGGGAACAACATCGAGCGTTTGCAGCCGCACATGAAACTTCTCGACTTCAGCACTGATGATGGCTTCAGCGCGGTCTGCCTCCTTTTCCCGCCCCGCAATATGCGAAGAGACCGCCTGCTGTAAATCGTCGATGTCGTAGACGAAGATGCCGTCCAGCTTGTTCATCTCCGAATCCACGTCCCGCGGTACGGCGATATCAATAAAAAACATGGGACGGTTCTTGCGGCGGCTCAGAAACAGCTCTCCATGCTCGCGTTTAAAGATGGCACAGGGTGCGCCGGTGGAAGTAATGACGATATCGGCGCGGTCGCAGGTGTCGTAGAGCTGGTCAAAATGTATTACTTCGGCGCCGAACTTGGCCGCCAGCTGGGTGGCACGCTCATAAGTGCGATTGGCGACGAAGATGGAGCCAGCGCCATGGGCCAGAAGATGCCGGGCGGCGAGCTCACTCATCTTTCCCGCTCCCACCAGGTAAACCTGCTTGCCCTGGAGGGATCCGAAGATCTTCTTCGCCAAATCAACTGCGACTGAGGCAATCGACACCGACGACGATCCCACACCGGTATCCGCGCGCACCTTTTTCGCGACAGCGAAGGCGCGGGTCAGCAACAAATCCAGCTGCGAATGAACGGCTCCGACGGCGCGTGCGGTCGCGTAAGCGCCCTTCACCTGGCCGAGAATCTGCGGCTCCCCTACCACCATCGAATCGAGGCTCGCAGCCACGCGGAAAAGGTGGCGAATGGCGTCGCGCCCCCGATGTTCGTAGAGATGCGGAACCAGTTCTGCCGGGTCAATACGGAAGTAGTCCCGAATGAATCCGTGTAAGTCGGCGCTGCCATTTCTGGTGCGCGCAAGGAATTCCACGCGGTTGCAAGTGCTGAGTATCAGCGCCTCTTCGACGCCAGGGTGAGCCGCGATGCGCCGTAGAGCCTCGGCTAAGCGGGCCTCAGGAATCGCCAACCGCTCCCGCACCTCGACCGGAGCCGTTTTGTGGTTGATCCCGAGCAATTGGAAGTTCATGACTGCACGATCCCATGGATGGTGCTGAAATAATTCGCCGCCCAGGCGACGACTGCCGTAACAAACGCCCCCGTGGCAAGATATGCCGCGCGGCGGCCGCGCCATCCTGCGCTCCAGCGCGTGTAAAGCATTATCAAATATACCGTCCACATCAGGACGGACAGCAGAATCTTCGGGTCGAGATAGTCAATGCGACCGAAATAAGCCTGAGCGACGATAGTGCCCGCGACAAGTCCCAGAGTCATGAAGGGAAAGCCCAGCAGCAACGAGCGGTAGCCGATCTGGTCGATAACTTCAAGCGCTGGCAAACGCAACAAAATGCTTGCCGGCTGTTTCGATTTCAGACTGCGTTCCTGGATCAAATAAAGCAAACTGGCGCCAAAGCTGATAAGAAGAGCGGCGTAGCCGGCGAAAATCAAGATTATGTGCGCGAGAAGCCACCCTTTGCGCAACGCGGGGGAATTCAACAGAAATGGTTGCTGGCCGCTGGCTGCGGCAAAGGTCAATACAAAGACCAGGGGAAAAACCACAATGCCGGGAGACGTGGTGCGATACACGAGGTACACAATGACGAACGCCGCCATGATAAGCAACGCCAGCAGCGATTCAGAATTGTGCAGGGAAAGAAGTGTGAGTTGACCTGACTGCTGCACTGACTCTGCCAGTGACACAAAATGGAAAATGACCCCCAAAGTCATTGCCGGCAAAGCGATTCGAGCAAGCCACGAAGTCTGCCGGGTCAGCACCAGCAGCGCGTGAAGCAGTCCGACGGCGTAAAAGCCGAGCGCAACTCGCAACCAGATTATCGGCATAAAACCACGCAGGAATCTGACCGCTGATTATAGCTTGGCACGGGGTTTGGGCTGAAGTTTGAGACAGAGCCCGACAAAAGTTGTTCTGTTACGTAGGAGGATGTTGACACTGCAGCGGACTGGCAGTTCTGTCGCCTTAGCCGGTCCGCTTTCGCAGAAATCCAAACACCAGCTCAGCGATAGCCGCCGCCACCACCGCAATCACCAGGTTGCGAAGGGTAAAAATATCTGCGATCGCCCATGCTAGACCTTTGGTGCGGCCTTTTGCAGAACGTTCGAATTCACCCATCAGAAGATTCGCGTAGAAAAGAAAAACGACAAAGGCTATCTCGACGAATGCTCTCCACGCTGTACGTTTCATGGGCCGGTTTAGGGTAACCCCATTCTCGGCTAAGGGTTGACGTCGCATTTTATGTTTCTTACCTACAACGGCCACAAACGGCTGGATTGCAGGAAAGCCACGACATAACTACTGCACTCCGAGGGTGGACAATAATTGTTCTAATACTTCACCGTGAATCGGCAGGCGGCGGCCCTCCGCCACCATGTCCTCAATCTCGTCAAAAGCCTGGAATAACCGCATCTTAACCGCCGCATATTTTTCGGCGTCGCTTAAATCGCGTCCGTGACTTGCGGCCCAGGTCTGAACGGCTTTGTCGTTCAGAAAAATGCTGACCGCAAACATGATCTTGCGGTCCGAAGTCACGTCAAAGATGAATTCCGTGGCAGGAGTATCCCGGTCTTGCCCTTCCTGAGGCGCGACCGCACTCCGTTTCCCGACAAAATAGTATTGATAGACGAATCCCTGCCCTCCGGTGTAGGTCTTCATCCGTCGCGTCGTCATTTTCTGGTGATCACTGTCGCGTGATCATTGCCTGAAATAAGATCAGAGAACTTTTTAGGAAAACATCCTACTGTGACGCGCGTCAACTGTGATGGATGTCGCAAAAGTCGCGGAGTCCGGTTTGTTATAATCCGCCCACGACCCTGCCTGAAATGACCGAGCCATCGACGCCCTTAATGCGTCAGTACGCTGCCATAAAAAAGCAGCATCCGAGCGCCCTTCTGTTTTTCCGGCTGGGAGATTTCTACGAACTTTTCTTTGATGACGCGGTACTGGCGTCCCGCGAGCTGCAAATTACCCTCACCTCCCGCAACAAGGAAAAGGGACTGGCTGTGCCCATGTGCGGCGTGCCTTATCACGCGGCGGAAGGCTACATTGCAAAACTGATCCGCAAGGGATTCAAGGTCGCCATTTGCGAGCAGATGGAAGATCCTCGCGTTGCTAAAAAGCTGGTACGCCGGGAAGTTACCCGGGTGGTAACTCCAGGCACAGCCGCCGATTCATCGCTCAGTTCCGAGGAAAATAATTTCTTGGCGGCGCTG
>JAFAWN010000242.1 GCA_019241735.1 Terriglobales bacterium | reverse complement strand
GATTTGGCCTTCCGGAGCGCGACTTTTATTTCAGGGATGATCCAAAGTCGGTTGAAATACGGAAGCACTATGTCCAATACATGCAGAAAATGCTGGAGCTTTTCGGCGAAAGCTCCGCGGATGCTGCCCGCGATTCTGCAACAGCGGTGGAGATTGAGACATCCCTAGCCAAAGGTTCTCTGGACAATGTGTCCCGGCGCAACCCCGCTAAGGTCTATCACCGGATGAGCCTCTCGCAATTAGATGAACTGACGCCTTCATTCAATTGGAACAACTTTGCTGACGACATAGGTTTGGGAAAATTATCCAGCCTGAACGTTGCAGAACCAGATTTTGCCCGCCAAATGCAGGCGGTCATTGCCTCCACAGGGTTGGAGCAACTTAAGGCTTACCTGCGCTGGCGCGTTATCGACAGCGTGCCTTCGCTGTTTTTACCGGCAAAAGTCGATGCTGAATCTTTTCACTTCCACGGAGAGGTTTTGTCCGGCCAAAGAGAGCAGCAACCTCGCTGGAAGCGCTGCGTTATTTCCACCGACGCTGACCTGGGCGAAGCTCTCGGCCAGGCTTTCGTGCAACGCGCGTTCGGCGCGGAGAGCAAGGCACGCACCCTGCAACTGGTTCACGCCCTTGAACAATCGCTGGAGCGGGATATTTCCACCCTGCCATGGATGAGCGAGGCAACCCGGCAACAGGCCTTGATCAAGCTTCACAAGATCGCCAATAAGATCGGTTATCCGGATAAGTGGCGGGACTACAGTTCCCTGAAGATTATCCGGGGAGATGCGTTGGGAAACTCGTATCGCAGTAATGAGTTTGAGACCCGACGCCAACTCAACAAGATCGGAAAGCCGGTCGACCCTAGCGAATGGGGCTACAGCCCGCCAACCGTCAACGCCTACTACAACCCTCAGCAGAACAACATCAATTTTATGGCGGGTATCTTACAGCCGCCTTTTTATGATCCGGGACTGGACGACGCAGTGAACTTTGGAGCGATTGGCGTCGTTATCGGGCACGAACTCACCCACGGATTCGACGACGAGGGCCGGCAATTCGATGCCGGGGGTAGCCTGCGGGACTGGTGGACTCCGGAAGATGAAAAAGCCTTCAAACAACGAGTCGAGTGCGAAGTACAGGAGTACAACGGATTTACGGTTTCCGGCGGGGAGCATGTCAATGGCAGACTCACGCTCGGTGAAAACACCGCCGACAATGGCGGCTTGCGTATTGCCTACATGGCTCTCATGGATACGCTCGCCAAGGATCCTTCGCGCGCGCAAAAATCAATCGAAGGCTTCACGCCGGAACAGCGTTTTTTCCTGGGCTTTGCACAGGTTTGGTGTACCAATGCGACCCCAGAAGCTCTGCGATTGCAGGTTCAGACAAATCCACACTCTCCTCCGGAATTTCGAGTAAACGGCTCGGTCGGGAACTTTGATGAGTTCCAGAAAGCATTCCACTGCAAAGCCGGGCAGCCGATGGTTCGAGCTGATGCTTGCCGGGTATGGTAGGGGGCAAGGTCTACAGCGTTTCAAGTGAGGTGTAGAGGGAAATAAAGGCTGGAACAACGCAGGCGGGAAGGATTACCTGGCAGTGGGTACGGCGGAAGTGGGAAGGGGGGCGGAATTGGGGCAATCGAGTGGTTCATCCAGGATTGTGTCCAATGTTAGTCTGCCCGCAGCGAGAAAGTTTTCGATCACGCAACCGGCACCGGCATCGATTAGCTCCTGAGACCGTTCAGGGCCAGCGACCCCGACGCAGCGCAGACCAGCGGCCCCCGCTGCTTGAATGCCGGCGGGCGCGTCTTCGATAGCCAGGGCATTCACGGGGTCAACATTAAGGCGCTGACAGGTCAGGCGATAGATTTCAGGATCAGGCTTTCCGCTTAGGACGTCGGCACCGGTGGTTATCACGGTGAAGTGATGCATTACCCTCAACTGCGCCAATGTCGAGTGCGCGCGGATGGCGCCAGCCGAAGTAGCGACTGCGGCCGCAATGTTGTTTCTCTTAAGACAATCTAGAAACTCAATAACGCCGGGTATAGGCTTCACCGCAACGGCGATTTCGCGGAAGAATTCGTCTTTCCGCTTCCCGTAAGCATCGATCTCGGCCTGGGACAGCTCTCCGAGAAAATGGCGCAGGATTTCGCTGCGTCTGTGGCCACTCAGGATGTAATCGAGATCGTCATCATCGACAGCGCAACCGACGCTTTGCAGGAATTGACGCCATGCCCGACGGGGCAGGATGGCTGTCGATGAGTACCCCATCCATGTCAAATATTACTGCTGCGAATTGGTTTTTGATTTGAGGCACCACACCAAAAAAAGGGGTGAACTAGAGTTTGCTAAATCAGAGCTCGCTAAACCCGAGTTTGCGAAGTCAGAGCCGGCTAAACCAGTTCGGCCATGGGCAGAAAACT
>JAFAWN010000100.1 GCA_019241735.1 Terriglobales bacterium | reverse complement strand
ATTCATCTACTGAACTTTGCCCTTCGAGCACCACGCCATCTACCGGAATCTTCTCTCCCGGCCGGACCCGGAGACGATCTCCTGAGGCAACCTGGGTTAATGGGATGTTCACCTCAACTGCTCCCCCCGTGGATCCCGGTTCACCTGGCGAAAAACGCAGCACATGGGCAATTTTCGGCGTCAGATCAAAGAGCGTGCGGATAGCTGCTCCCGTTCGGCTTCGGGCCCGAAGTTCCAGTACCTGCCCGACCAGGACCAGGGTTGTGATAACCGCCGCAGCTTCGAAGTAAACCGGGGGCATGGCTCCCGCCACCAACATGGGAAAGGCCTGCGGCCGAACAATAACGGCCAGACTGTATAAGTACGCGGCGCCAGTACCCATCGCGATGAGAGTGAACATGTTTGTATAGCGATTCGCAATGGATGCCCAGCCTCGCTTAAAAAATGGCCATCCGCCCCACAGCACGACGGGGGTTGCCAGTGCCGCTTCAATCCACGAAATCGCATACGGCGAGAATCTATTTAGCCGGGCAAAATTCGGAAGCATTCCCCCCATGTCGACGACCAAGAGCGGCACCGTCAGCAGCACGCTGACCCACAAGCGTCGCGTCATGTCTGCCAGTTCGGGGTTCGCTCCATCTCCGGCGACGCCGGCGCTCCGCGGCTCGAGCGCCATCCCGCAGATCGGGCAGTCTCCTGGTGCACTTCGCACGATCTGCTGGTGCATTGGGCAGGTGTATTGTGTCGGCGACGCGGCAGGTCCCTCAGGTTCCAGTGACATTCCACAGTGCGGGCATGGGCGCGGTGCAGATTCTCGCACCTCGGGACACATCGGGCAAACGTAAGATTGAGCCTGTGCAGACGGGGCGGATACGGGGCGGTGAAGCGGCGCAGATTTTTCGGGTTGAGTGGGGTAACCGCGCGGATTCGCGAGAAATTTTTCGCGGCATCCGGCGCTACAGAAATAATAACTGGCGCCACCAGTCGCGGCGGAGTGCTTGGTTTTCAGCGGATCAACAACCATCCCGCAGACTGGATCCCTCAATACCGCGGGCTGATCAACCTCGGCCATATACACGGAACTGTACTAGATTCGCCCGCTGACCCGCCGATTCAGGTGGCATTAGTTCGAATCACTTGTATATACATATAGAAGAGGAAAAAGCACGATGACTCAGCTTGAAGTTTCCTATGGTTATCGAACCGCGCCCGGAAACGCGGAAATACGCGCACTTGACGGCGTGCGGGCGGTGTACGGCATACGGCGGGTCAGTTTTAACCCGCAAGATATGATCGTAAAGGTTGAGTTTGACGCGTCGCGTCTAAAAGAACCAGTAATCGCGAGTTTGTTGCGGGAAGCTGGGATGGATATCTTTGCCAGATAAGCAGAACAAATGCAAAGGGCGGTAAAGGGAACCTCTGGCCGAAGTCCCAAACCGCCCGTTGCGCGCCACTTCGTCTGCCGTTATGAGTAGCACTCCCTGTGCCGTTTGTAAGTCATTGAAGCGGCGAGCGGAGAGAATTAAACCGGGTAGAAAATCCGGCGCGCGAGAGAAGAATTTACTCCGCCTCGAGGACTGCGCGTCTGCGACCAATCTTAGCTATAATCGAAAACTCTTGAACTACTGAAGCGCGCCCGTAGCTCAGCTGGATAGAGCACTTGGCTACGAACCAAGGGGTCGGGAGTTCGAATCTCTCCGGGCGCACCATTTTTTTCCGGTTATTTGCTGTATCGTCCGGGAAGGCACGGCTGAAATGACCCCAAAATAAGAAGCGCCCCGTCTCTTTCGAGATACGGGACGCCCGAACAGCCCTCCCCCAGAACTGCTCGAAGGCAGAATAGTTCTGGAGATAAGGCCTGTAAATCCCACGATAGTGCCAGATTACTGGCCCAAACTTACCACCTCCCCGGGCTGTTGGCGGAAAGCTATCAAGATTCTGAATGGCGCGAGTGACGCGGGCTTCGCGGGAGGCATCTTAGGGACGAAATTAACAAACCCGTTCGTCCGTTTGACGAAGTAATGAGGTAACATGCATAGAGGCTGCCGTGGTTACCTTGCCAAAACGGGAGGACGCTTCGCAAAACCTTGGTTAAACTATGCATCTGTTTGCATACGAAATGGGGCACCCTTGGTGCAGCCACTGCGTAACGTTATTAGCTTAAGCGTTTTAACATAGCGATTACTTTGGTAACTCACGTGCACTACACTTATTTGGATATCACTCTGTGGCTCGTTGGCAGTGTTGAGAACTGAAAATTTGGTTGGCGAAATTCCCCTAGGAGGATGTATGAGACGAATTGCTTGGTTGGCTTGCTTGGCGCTTCTGGCTTTACCTTTGACCGCTTTCGCGGACAGTACCGTCACTTGGGAAGAAAATGAAAAAGGGACTATTAACGCCAGTACCGCTGGATTGACTGGTTCCGGATCCCATTTGACCTTTATAGACTTTTTGAACGGTAACACAATTGGCACCGGCGCCATCGGAACCAATGTTGGGACCGTCAGCTTTAGCCTGGGTGCTTTCACCGGCTCACTGGCTACAGGCGGGACTTTCTCTGCCACAAATTCCACCTTTGAGATAGTGGCGAACAAGAATACTGGCAACGGCTACTCCAAAGGTGCGGTGATGTTCAGTGGCACGTTTACCCAAGACGCTATTTGGACTGAAACGATCACCGGAACCGGCAAGAACACCACGTACGGCTACACTCTGACCGGCCCCGTGACCGGCACATTTTACGATGCCAATGGTAATGCTCTCTCCACAATCAACAGCAAAGAAGTGCAGACCACGATTCTGCTGAAAAAACCATACGCCGGTGGCGCAATTGGTATTTCTACCGGTAGCGGCACGGTGAGCATCGTTCCTGAGCCCGGAACCCTCGGTCTGCTGGGCACCGGTCTGGTTTGCGTTGGCGGATTAATTCGCAGGAAAATTCAGGCCCGAGGCTAGTAAGTAAGCCAACAAGCGAGTCTCCTCGTCTTAAGCCCCCGCCCAAAAGGCGGGGGTTTTTTGCGTTTCGGATTAATTTAAGGCCGGCGCTAAATCCGCAGCGGTGAGCCCTAAGTCGGCATTCTTTTCTGACTGCTTCGCCAGGGTACCGTGCCCCAGGTTACCGGGGTCACCGCCCGGCGTTAAATCCAATTGATTCCCACGGATTGGGCTAATAGATTCGCGAACGGGGGTATGCATGAAGGATATTCACGAGGTATTGCGTAATAAGCAGGCCAAATACGCTCAGTTGGGTAAACAGATTGAGCTGCTGCAGCAGGCCGCCGAGAAGTTGCGCGAGGTTGCACCCTTGCTGGCAGACAACGACGGGGATGACAGCGTTGTACTTTCAGAAATCGACGAAGAAGCCCGTATGCCGGGCGCCATGGCCGCTAAAGCCGGCGTTGCGTCGCCGGGAAACCAGCCGGCCAAGCCGGTACGGGGAGTCGCCCCGCGCTGGCCATAGCGCTGCGTGAGCTGTCGCACTTATGCCGTTTCAGGTACTGATCGTCTCCGAGGATACGGACTCTTGCGCCAAGCTTTCCCGGCTCTTCCCTGGGCTGGGAGCGAGCGTGCAGTCCTGCGGCTATGGGGAAGGCGCCCTACGCCTCTCCGGGCAGCGCTTTGACGTGGTCGCGATTGATTTTGATGACCCTCAGGGCGCGACCTCCATCGTTGAGAATTGCAGCCACATGTCGCCCGGCGCCAGGGTGGTGATTCTGGCGTTGCTGACCGACAAAACAAAATTGCGTCACGCTTTTGGCGCCGGCGCTAATTTTGTGCTGTATAAGCCTTTTTCTGAAGATCAGGCTCGAGCCACCCTTTTTGACGTCGCAGTCCTGGTAAAGAAAGAGCGGCGCAACACTCCTCGCGTACCCGTGCAAATGCCGATCCAGTTGAAAGTATCTGGCGGCCAGGGGATGGAGGCCATAGCCCTGGCTCTCAGTCAGCATGGGATGGAAGTGCTGGCGGCCCAACCGTTGTGCCCATCGTCGAAGATCGAAACTCTTTTCCGGCTACCGGGCTCGAGCTCCCAACTGCAACTCCAGGGCGAAGTTGCCTGGGCCAGTCCTAACGGTCACGCCGGCGTGCGTTTTGATTTTGCCGAACAGGG
>JAFAWN010000067.1 GCA_019241735.1 Terriglobales bacterium | reverse complement strand
CCGAACCCGAGCTGGAGCCGCAAGGATTGCGGTCGAGAGCGTAGGGATTCTTGGTCTGGCCACCGCGCGCGCTCCAGCCGCTGGTCGCATGGCTGGATCGAATATTCGCCCACTCGCTAAGGTTAGTTTTTCCCAGGATAATAGCGCCGGCTTCCCGCAATTTACGGGCGACAAACGAATCTTTTTGTGGGCGCGAATCCAGAAGAGCAAGCGAACCTGCCGTGGTATGCATTTGGTCGGCAGTATCGATGTTGTCTTTGATCAGAACCGGGATGCCGTGAAGGGCGCCGAGCACGCCCCCTGCATTTCGCGTTTTGTCGCATTGATCGGCTACGGCCAAAGCATCAGGATTAATTTCGATGATGCTATTTATGGCGGGGCCCTTCCGGTCAACTTGATCGATACGGGCGAGATATTTCTCCGTAAGCGATCGCGAGTTGAATCGCCCCGACCGCAGCCCGCGCTGGAGATCAGCGATTGTAAATTCGTCCAATTCTCCCGGAGTTGGACTTGAAACGATGGAAGTTTTGCCGCTTAGCAGTCTCGGGGCGGCGGCTGCAGCAAGCGCAGTGCCTATACCTTGTTTCAGAAAGTTGCGGCGTTGCAATTGTTCAGGATGGGGTGAAGGAATAGTCATAGTCGATATTAGTGATCGAAATCCAGATTCAGCATCTTATACGAAACATTTGCAGGGAAGAGCCCCTCGCCAATGAGAGCGAGGCCTAATCAAAGAAAAACTTTTTTGCAAAATCGTATAATAAAGCTATCGATGCCTAAGTATTCCATTGTGGTCCCCCTGCACAACGAGCAGGAGAATGTCACTGACCTCTATGACCGCCTCAAAGGGGTTATGGAACTGAATGGCGAAAGTTTTGAAATTGTTCTGGTAGACGACGGGTCGAGAGATAAGACCTTCCATCAACTGCGGGAAATCGCCGCCGTCGACAGCCGGGTTACCGTGGTTAAGTTGCGGCGTAATTTCGGCCAAACCTCTGCACTGGCTGCCGGTTTCGACCACGCTCAAGGCGAGTACATTATCGCAATGGATGGCGACCTGCAGCATGATCCTGCTGACATCCCATTGTTTCTGGAAAAGATTTCCGAGGGTTATGACATTGTAAGCGGCTGGCGCAAGCGCCGCATCGACAATCTGTGGCTTCGCCGCATCCCATCCCGTTGTGCGAATTGGTTAATGAGTAAGGTGAGTGGCGTGGATATCCACGATTTCGGCACGACTTTCAAGGCCTATCGCCGCGAAATTCTGGGACAAGTGCCGCTATACGGCGAATTGCACCGCTTTATTCCCGCGCTGGCTTCGTGGCACGGAGCGTCGATCTGCGAGGTGCCAATTCGCAACGTGAATCGCGAGCGCGGGGTCTCACACTACGGAATTTCACGCACTTTCCGGGTATTTTTCGACCTCATTACGATCCGATTCCTGTTGCGCTACCTTGCGCGCCCGCTTCATTTCTTCGGCACTCTCGGTCTGGTCAGTGTCTTTGCCGGGTCTGGCATCAGCTTATGGTTGATCGTGGAGAAGTTTTTCAAACACGCGGAGATCATGAGCCAGCACGGTCCAATGATGATTTTCGCCGCGGTGCTGGTGCTGGCAGGCTTCAACATGCTGGCTGTCGGGCTGTTAGGGGAAATGCAGGTCCGCCATTACCATGAGCCTACGCGCCGCGCTCCTTACTCGGTGGACCAGGTGCTGCGTTCGCACAGCGAAGAACACACCATCTCAGAATAATTATTCTCTTAATTGCTGAACGCCTCTTTGTTTACCACGTAAGGCATCTTCGTAATGTCCCCGCCGTAGTTTTGCTCGAGGATGTCCAATAACCCCTGAACCGTCCTTCCCGCCATGCCTTTTGCCGGGTCGGTTGAAAGCCGGGTGACCCGGCCCGCGCTGGCGAAATGGGGATAGAGCCGGCATCGGTCTTCAATAGCGGGATCCCGTAACGGCGAGTCGGACGGCAGAGGTTCCTTTTCATAAACATCCAGCGCCGCGCCGGCAATCCAGTTTTCTTTAAGAGCTTTTGACAGAGCGAGCTCATCGACTATAGGTCCCCGCGACGTGTTAATGAGGAAGCCGGTAGGCTTCATCATCCGCAGGGTGCGCTCGTTCATCAGATGATAAGTAGGATTCGGGCCTTCGCTTTCTTTGAGCAACGGCACGTGCAAGCTGACGAAATCAGCCTCGCCCAGCGCGTCCTCAAACGTGGTGTATTTGATCCAGCTCTTCGCGGCGGCGATTCCGAGCTGGTGACGGAGATTGTTCACTTCCTGAATGGCGTTTACATATTTATGATCCAGGTCCCCGACGCTGTAACACAGAATGTTCATGTCGAATCCCGCGCACTTCCGGATCATAGCCTGCCCAATGCGGCCGGTTCCGATAATGGCTACGTTCTTGCCGGTGACTTCATCGCCGAGGAATGGGAGCGAAGGATGCCAGAATCCCCAGTCGTTGTTTCGGGTCAGATGCTCCGCCGTCCACAGTTTCCGCGCCAATGCGCCCATCATAAAGAATGCGAATTCGGCGGTAGCTTCGGTCAAGACATCCGCGGTGTTGGTGAAGGGAATCTTGTAACGGTTGGCGTCCGCTCGATTTATGTTGTCGAATCCAACCGCAATTTGAGCTACTGCTTTGAGCGTACCTTTCCCCGCCTCGAAAACTTCTGCATCAATCTGGTCGCGTAAGGTAGTAATGAGGCCGACGATTCCTGATTTTGCCTTCGCAATGACCAGACTCTTTGGCGGAGCCTCAGGCTGCGGATACACTTCGACTTCGTATCCGCGTTGGCGCAACAAATTCAACGATTCACCGATATCGGCGGTGGCGAAAATGCGGTGACTGTCGGTCATACGGCCTCACTTCCGAAGTATTGAAAATTCCCTAGCTTGAAATCTGGATATTTTCTTGCCGAAAACCAGGGTTCCCAGCCTAAGTTTTCAGTGGCCGGCGCGCTAAGCGAGGTTTTCTTTTAATGCAAAGGCGATCCAGCCGTCCAGTGGAGTCCGTCTTTTACGTGAGAATGAGCACCGCAAACGCCGCCAGGCCGGGGCCCCGCCAGGGGAGTCACTTCATCGGTTATTGTTGGTTGCCCACTGCGATATTCGCTGCAACGCTTTTTCCAGGTTTTGTATGGAATTAGCCACGCTGAAACGCAAGTAGCCTTCACCGAAGTTTCCGAAAGCCGTCCCCGACAGGCAGGAGACGCCTGCTTCTTCCAGCAGCGTGTCAGCCAATTGTTTCGATTGCCACCCCGTCTTTGAAATGTTCGGGAAAACGTAAAATGCGCCCTTGGGCATCCTGCAGCTGAACCCCGGGATTTTGTTCAGGCCGGCCACGAATATATCCCGGCGGCTTTGAAATTCCTTGCGCATTTTATCCACTGAGGCTTGATCTCCCCGAACGGCTTCGATCCCCGCAATTTGAGTAAAGCTGGCGGTGCACGAATTTGAATTGGTCATCAGCCGGGTGATCTGGGTGGCGAGATCTTCTCGCATAACGCCGTATCCCATCCGCCAGCCTGTCATGGCATAAGTTTTTGAAAATCCGTCCAGCAGAATCGTGCGGTCCGCGAAGCCGGGAACAGACATAATGGAGTAATGCTCGCCTTCAAAAATCAAACGGCTATAAATCTCGTCCGAGAGAACCATAATATTGCGATCACCTATCACCTCCGCGATATCGCGAACTGCCTGCCTATTCAGAACTCCGCCCGTAGGATTTTGCGGTGAATTGATAATGATTAGCCGGGTACGATCGGTGATCAGCGAAGCCAGCTCGTCCACATCGAGACCGAAATCTTTCTCTTCGTGCAGCCGAATCGGCACTGCTTTCGCGCCCACGTAATGGATCATCGATTCGTAAATGGGAAACCCCGGGTTGGGGTAAATGACTTCATCTCCCACATCAGCTAGTGCCAGTATAGTGAAGAAGATAATCGGTTTACCACCTGGCACGACAACCACGTTATCGCTCGAAACCTTCACCATGCGCGTCCGGCTGACTTCCCCAGCTATAGCCTGACGCAGTTCCGGAAGCCCGGCCGAAGGACCGTAGTGAGTCCACCCCTGGCGAAGAGCGTTGATTCCCGCCTCAACGATGTTGGCTGGCGTATCAAAGTCGGGCTCACCGATTTCCAGATGGACGATATCTTTTCCCTGACGTTCGAGAGCCCTTGCCTTGTTCAGCACTTCAAAAGCGGATTCGGTTCCCAGCCTCGACATACGCTGGGCCAGCCTTAGCTCGAACTGTGTGGCTTGTTCCATAGCAGCAAGCATTACATTGTACCTAAGAGCTGGGTTTCTCAGATGGTCCGTCGGCAGTCTCATCTCTCCGGATGCCCAATACCCAGGGGCAGCCGCCAGTCGCGGGCCGAAACGTGACCCGCATGAATCCACCCAAAACGGGTGAGGAGCGATCCCAGGAGGGAAGCGGCGCCAGCCCATCTCCGGTATTTGCGGGACTGTCGCTTATGTCCAAACAGACTGAACGCGCGCAAAGCCAGCGGCACAGGGCCGGACAGAATTCCGCCAGCCCGAACAATAGTTCCGCTGACTCCACTTTTCAGCGGATCGATAGCCGGCCGGTGGTCAATCTCTGTGCGAAGACCTTCCCAGCACTCAATCGCTGCAGCGCCCAGTGCGAGCACCTGAAGCGCAGCGCTATCGTCGTGACCCAGAAGCTCCAGCATTCCCGCCGCCGCTCCAGTTCCGGAAGCGCCGAAGTGCAGAGGCAGATTTCCCGCGTTCAAATTCCAGACGGGAATCGACGTCGCTGCGATCAAAACGCCGGTGTAGTTGAAAAACAGCAGGCCGAAAATCAGGGATGCCGCGGCACCTGCATTTCCCAGCGCACGCAGCGTCAAGCACTGGCCATAACGTTTCTGCGCCAT
>JAFAWN010000027.1 GCA_019241735.1 Terriglobales bacterium | reverse complement strand
CTTGGCCGGAGGCAGATTCTTGCCGGGAGAGAACTCTTTCAAGTCTGCTAGTCCTTCAGTCATCGCCTCCAAACTGGCCGCGGACTTTTGAATCACCATGAGCAGGTATTTCCGCGCAACCGCCCGATCGGCGGGATGAACCAGCTTCCACCAGCGCTCCAAGGACTCCTGCACGTCGCTGCCGGTCTTGGCGTCTTCTACGACGGCATCCATGAGTTTGTAGACTTTGCTCTTGACTGCCTGATACGAGATTGAAACTTCCTGACTCATTCGGCGGCTCCGTTAAAATTGATAAGAGCAATATGTTCGCCAAATGGATTTGCGCCTAATTGTGAATTTCGTTAGGTACAACTTCAACTTATGGAAGGTTTGGGCGGGGGAGATATGAAAACCTGTAGGGGTTTGAGGCGCGCGGGATTCGAAGCGAGCTGAGTACGCGAGGTGTTGGGCGCCAGCTTTCAGGCGAGCTAAGTACGCGAGATTTTGGGCGACTATATGCGAGCTTTTATGCAAGCAGATAAAAGACAGGGCGACCCCTACCAAACGAGGGGTCGCGCTTCCTTAAAGCGTTTCTTTAGCTCGCGCGCGGTAACGGTTTATCAGTCTTCTGATAGTCGGCAGCGGCTTCCCCGGTGGAGGAAACGTCCTGTGCACTGGTGCGTTCAAGGATTTCCTTAGCCTTCTTCGTCCAATTCGAATCGTCACAGTGCACCGAAAGCAGAATGCCTCCGTCTTTAATTCGGCCTTCGTAACGCTTAGCTTCGAACTCCGGAATGCCCATCCCAATCAGTGCTCCGGTGATCCCGCCAATCGCGCCCCCCACTCCAATTCCGGCAAGAGCGGCCACGATCGGCCCCGCAGCCACCAGTGGTCCGATACCTGGAATTGCCAGGGCTCCGATCCCTGCCAGCCAGCCCAACGTCCCGCCGACGACCGCTCCAGAGGTCGCCCCGGTAGCGGTGCCTTCGGGCGCTTTGGTGTTCTTCTCCACCGCGAAATCCTTCGTGCCCTGGTTATGCGGAAATAACACCGAAATGTCCGTGTTCCTGAACCCGTCTTTACGAAGAGCATCAACCGCATATTCCACGCTGGCGCGGTCCGGATAAATCCCGAAAACTGCCGTATTCTTGCCTGCCATAGCGAACTCCTTGAGCGTTCTTCAGGGATAAAAAGCTGGTATTGGATGATATTGCGAAGGCGGGAAGATGGCTGGAAAATAACTTCATTTGAAAACTACCATTTCTTGTTGTGAGCGCCGGGTGGAAGCCGGAAAACATTCGGCGTCCTGCTGTTGATCTGCATACTAGAATGGCCTTGAGCAAAAAAACTAATCTATGGCGCAACTTTACGCAGGAACTTCTGGATGGGCTTACCCCAGCTGGAAGCCCGAATTTTACCCGGCGAAGCTTCCACAGAAGCAGTTTCTCACCTACTACAGCGGGCAATTGAATGCCGTGGAAGTGAATTTCACGTTCCGGCAGCTGCTTAAAGAAACTACGGCTGAGAAATGGATAGCGGAGACGCCAACCGGATTTCGTTTCGGGGTAAAAGCTCATCAGGTGATCACCCACATCAAGAGGCTGAAGGCGGCAGACGAGTTTCTCGTCCGTTTTCTGAGCACTATTGAGCCTCTGGCGATGGCCCAAAAATTGGGACCGCTATTGTTTCAGTTGCCGCCAAACATGAAGGCTAATGTCGCAGGCCTTGGGGAATTTCTCCAGAGCTTGCCGCGTTCCGTGCCCGCCGCCTTTGAATTCCGCCACGAGTCCTGGTTTACTGATGAAACTTTCGCAGTTCTAAAAAGCCATAATCGCGCGGTTTGTGTTGCCGAAACCGAGGAACGGGTAACGCCGGACGTGGTTACCGCCGAATTTTGTTACTACCGGTACCGTAAGCCGCTCTATACGCCGGAGGAGCGCGCCACAATGGTTCGCCGCATCCGCGAACACCTGGCCTTCGGAAGGAACGTTTTCGCATTTTTCAAGCATGAAGAAACGCCGCAAGGGGCCCTCTACGCCGTAGAAGTCTTCAAGGAAGTAAACCAACTGGAAGCGGCAACCTCAGTGAACTAATCATTTTGAATACTACTGATTACTGCCTCGAGACTTTCCGAGGGCGCATACTGAACAAGTGCCTGAGGAAAGCGATATTGGGGTAACCACTGACTTTCTCGAATATCTGAAAGTCGAAAAGGGCCTGGCCACGCTCACCGCCGCGGCCTACAGCGCCGACATCGCGCAATTTGCCGCCTTCCTCGAAACGCATCGCGGAAACTTGCTGAGCGCGACCCGCAATGACGTGCGAACCTTCGTTCACCAGTTGCTCGGAAACGGACTCGAGGGCCGCTCGGTGGCGCGAAAGCTTTCTGCCTTGAGACACCTTTACCACTATTTGTTAATTGATCAGCGAATCGAGCATGATCCCACTTTAAACATCGATGCCCCACAACAATGGAGGGTTCTGCCCAAAGCCCTCGCACGCGATGAGATGGAGAAGGTGTTGCGGCGCGCGAATGTACCCTCCGGCGGAAAAGAAGCGGAAGCTATTGCGGCTCGGGACCGGGCTTTAATGGAAATCTTCTACGCTGGAGCTTTGCGGGTTTCTGAAATTGTCTCCCTCAAGATTGAAGACCTCAAACTGGATACTGGATACGCTCTGGTGCGGGGCAAAGGGGACAAGGAGCGCATCGTACCGTTGGGCAAAACCGCAATCGAAGCTGTTTCGGAATACATTTCACACTACCGCTCCACGCTCGCGGCAAACAAGAAAGGGAATGTCACCCCTTTCATCTTTGTCGGGCGGCGGGCGCGGAAGCTCACCCGGCAGCGAGTCTGGCAGATTGTTCGCAAGGCGTCATCCGATCTGGGCCGGAATGTGAGCCCACACATGCTGCGGCACAGTTGTGCAACCCACATGGTAGAGAATGGAGCAGACCTTCGAACCGTGCAGACCATGCTGGGCCACTCCGATATCTCGACCACCCAAATCTACACTCACCTAGCGCTGGACCGGATCACCACCGTTTATCAAAAACATCACCCCCGCGCGAAGACACGATGACACGATCGAACCGGCGGCAGGGTCGCAGCGAGATTGAGAAATCCATCGAGGAATTTCTGCGCACGCTTTTCAATCGTAATGCGTCAGCCCATACTATCCGCGCCTACAGCCGGGATCTACAAAACTTTGCCGCCTACTTGAATTCAGCCGGCCGTGCCGTGCGATGGCGTCAAATCGACCACGTCGCCATCCGGGGATTTCTATCTCACCTGTATGAGCAAGGTCTGGGAAAGACTTCCGTAGCCCGCTCATTAGCGGCAGTCCGGTCGCTATTCCGCTGGCTCGCGCAGGAAGAGATCGTCGAACAGAATCCTGCTGTCCTGGTTGCAACCCCGAAACGGTCGCAGAAACTTCCCCGGGTTCCAAGCATAGAGGAAATGAATCGACTTCTTGATGCCCGCACTCCAGAAACAGCGTCGTTTCCGCGGCGCGATAATCTAATTCTTGAGTTGCTGTACGGCTGCGGCATACGCAATTCTGAGCTGGTCGGAATCAACGTCGATCACATCCGCTGGAGTACGCCTGCAATTCTGATACGTGGAAAAGGTAAAAAGGAACGCTACGTTCCTTTTGGGGAATCTGCCAGGGCCGCGATTGCTTCCTATCTTTCAGCACGGGGCGAGCTGCTCGCGCGAATAAAAAAAAATACGACAGCGCTATTAATTAATTTACGGGGAGAGAGGCTTTCCACCCGAAGCGTGGGGCGGATCGTAAAAAAGATCGCCGTCGCTAATGGGCTCTCGCCGGACGTGCATCCCCATACCCTGCGACATGCATTCGGAACTCATATGCTGGAAGAGGGGGCGGATCTGCGCGCCATACAGGAGATGCTGGGGCATGAACGCCTTTCGACTAC
>JAFAWN010000361.1 GCA_019241735.1 Terriglobales bacterium | reverse complement strand
AAGAAATCTGTCCGGACTGGGGCTTCACTTGCAGTTGGCCGGATTGGCTTGGGCGCAAAATGATGATGCCGAAATGGAGCGGCAGATTGAACTGTCCAAAGACGGTCCAGCTGGCGAAATGGCTGTACTCGGATTTCGGTCAGGGGTGCTGGCGGCGAGGGGACAACTGCGGCAGGCCCTGGACGTTGCAGAGAAATCCAGGGTGGCTGCCAATCGCCTGTCCCTGAAAGATGTCGTGGCCAACTCCTATGCACAGCAGGCCATGTTTGAAGCGATCCTCGGGGACAAGGCCCGCGCGATTGACGATGCCGGCCGGGCATTGAAGGGGTCTGTGTCTGCCGATGTGGTGATTAATGCCGCAATCGCAATGGCGTTCGCCCGGGATGATCAGCGGGCATTGAAGCTTGCCGATGACGTCGCACGCCAAAGACCTTATGACACCCGGATTCAAGCCGTACAGTTACCACTTATCAAAGCGCAACTTGAACTGAACCACGGCAAGGCCGCCGCAGCGCTAGACCTGCTCGACGGGGCCATGGTCTACGCACGCGCCTTCACCACTGCTCAGTACGTTCGCGGCAACGCTTATCTGGCAGCCGGACGGGCTAGTGACGCTGTGGAGACATTCCAGCGCCTGCTGGCGTTGAAAGCCTCCGCTGCAGTGGATCCGCTGATCCCTCTGGCCAGCCTCGGACTCGCCCGTGCGTACGCCCTGGCCGGGGATAAGCCCCACAGCCGGGTTGCGTATCAGGATTTTTTGGCTTCTTGGAAGGATGCCGATCCGGATCTGGAATTCTTGCAGCACGTTAAGCAGGAGTACGAGAAAGTTAAATCGTAAACCGCGCGCTGACTTCGCTCCATTACACCCCATCTCCCCTACAGGGCTACAGCCGTTCCTCATACAGTCATTTTTATGAGTTGGAGGGGGAAAAAACGCCTATAACAAGTATGTGGCGTGTTAGTATCTTGGTCACGATGCGTGACACACGTCACGCTTCGGTTGCCCTCCCCTTAATTAGGTTCGTGTGGGATCCACAGCTTCGTATGGGTGTGACTCTTGGCTGAACCAGGCACAACTCGAATTCTTATTATTGACGACAGTACCCTGGTGCGCGGGCGGCTGCGCGACATGCTGCAACAACATCAGTCCTGGACCGTTTGCGGCGAAGCGGCGAGCGGTCAAGACGCTTTGAACCAGCTTCAGCAAATGACTCCCGACATCATCGTGCTCGATTTTCTGATGCCTGGGATGAATGGCCTGCAAACTGCGCAAGCGATAAACAAAGTCGCTCCGGCAGTCCCCATCCTGATGTTGACCATGCACCTTTCCCATCAGTTGATCGAGGAGGCCCGTAATGTGGGCATCCGGGGCGCCGTGGGCAAGTGTGATGCTGGCAGGGTAGTCGAAGGCCTCGAGGCGCTTCTGCGAAACGAACATTATTTTTCGTTGGTCAACTAGCAGCAATTTTCTGTTCCGCCTGCCTGAGGCTTCTTACCCGCAACTTCAACACGCATCAGGTTCCCGCCCATTTAAAGAGCGGAGCGACCCACTTTCCCGTCGCGGCTCTGATTCCACCTCCGTTGTGATCAGTTGAAGAAAAGGGTACATTAAGCGGTCGCGAACAGATCGCGCTCGCTTGCATGCACGCTCGCAACCTCGATGAGGAGAAGGAGAATGCCGCCCGCGCCAGCCTTGGTTTTGTGTGTGAAGGCGACGTGGTGGGTTTGGGCACCGGTTCCACCGCAGCCTACGCGGTCCGGCTGCTCGCAGAGCGGGTGCGAAACGGACTAAACATCCGCGGCATTCCCACGTCTTCCCGCACCGCAGAGTTGGCCGGAAGTCTCAACATCCCGCTTATCACTTTGGACGACGTTCAGGAGATCGACGTAACTATTGATGGTGCCGACGAAGTGGATCCGCAGTTGCAACTGATCAAGGGCGGTGGAGGCGCGCTGTTGCGGGAGAAAATAGTGGCCTCAGCTTCGCGCCAAGTGGTCATAATCGCGGATTCCAGTAAGCGCGTGGCGGTTTTGGGAAAATTTCCCTTGCCGGTCGAGGTGGTTTCATTTGCGCGCGCCCTGGTTGCGAAAAGAATTGAGGTCCTCGGCGCCGCAGTAAAGCTCAGGACGGATGGCAGTGGACGCCCATTTGTAACCGACGAAGGGCACTCTATTTTGGATTGTACTTTCGGGCAGATAAGCGATCCGCCCAGCCTGGCGAATCAATTGTCGAATATTCCTGGCGTCGTAGAACATGGCCTGTTCATCGGCTT